>CAMDAL010000252.1 GCA_945888565.1 Devosia equisanguinis
GGTCGATCCCATGTTCTACGTCTGGACGATGATTCCCCTCGCTATCGTCCTGCCGCTCGCCATGCTGCCCTCGATCAAGGGTGCGGTGATCGGGCTGCAGTGGGCGAACTTCATGTACGGCTTCGACCCCGATCGCGCCGATACCTCGAAGTCCGACGTCTGAGGCTCTCCGGCACGTGACAGTGCCTTGACAACCGGCCGCAAATCCGTAGGTTGCGCGTAAATTCGCAGGGCCGATCGGCCGACCAATTCAATGCCGCGCGAAATGCACCGCGCGGCAAGCCGTTTCAAGGGACACGACCATGGCTAAAGCCGTATCGCTCAAGATCAAGCTAGTTTCGACTGCCGACACCGGTTTCTACTACGTCACCAAGAAGAACTCGCGTACCCAGACCGAGAAGCTTTCGTTCAAGAAGTACGACCCCGTCGTGCGCAAGCACGTCGAGTTCAAGGAAGCCAAGATCAAATAAGCTGGCAGCAACGCCGGTTCAAAAAGAGCCCGCGCCATGTGCGCGGGCATTTTGTTTCCACCGTCTTGTGCACAGGCGGCATGGCGCATCACGAACGCAGAACGCCCGCTCCTGTAGAGGAACGGGCATTCTGAAAGGTGGCCGGTCCGCAGCGGTATGTCGAAGAGGCCACTCTTGACCACTGCGGACCAGCCTCCCTACCTACGGGCCCAGGAGTTGCGGCGGACCTGAGGAGAACCGTAGGGATTTTAGGGGGACAGTCACGCAACGCTGGGCGCCAGTCCGTTGAGCGCAACCTATACAGGGCCCTGCTGCACTTGGAAGTCCAAGGCCGTATCGTAACTAATAGGTAACCTTAATTCTCCCGGCCCGTCGGGAGACATCAAGTCACGCGGCGTCGAATACGACCCGGTTCCGGCCCTCGCGCTTGGCGCGATACAGCGCAACATCGGCGCGCTTCAGCATGACTTCGGGCGTATCCGTCTCGCACTCGTTCAGCGCCAGTCCCACCGACACGGTCAGCGCCAATGGCCGCGAATTGCCGCTGGCGAACACCCGCTCGGCGACTGCCTGGCGCACCCGTTCGGCCACGCCCTGCGCCTGCCGCCAGTCGGTGTCGGGCATCAGCACCACGAACTCCTCGCCCCCGAACCGGCAGGCGAGATCGACGCCGCGGATGTTGCGGCGCAACCGGTCGGCAAATTCGCGCAGCACCGAGTCGCCGATGTCATGGCCATGCGTATCGTTCACCGACTTGAAGAAGTCCATGTCGATCAGCATAACCGCCATGTCGCGGGCCTGCTCCTGCGCCTTTTCCAGCATCAGCGAGAGGTGCCGATCGAAGTAGCGGCGGTTGTAGAGCCCGGTCAGTTCGTCCGTCACCGCCAGCGCCAGCGTATTCGTCACGCTCTGGCGCAACTCGGAAGCGTAGCGCTGCCGCTTGATCTGGGTGCGTACCCGGGCGAGCAGCTCGTTGCGCTCCACCGGGCGCATGATGAAGTCGTTCACGCCAAGGTCCAGCCCGCGCACCACGCGCGGCTTGTCGTCGTCCTCGGCGATGAGGATGATCGGCAGGGTGCGGGTCACCTCGGCGGTCCGCATCTGCGAGCAGACCCGCAGCGGATCGAAATCCCCCAAAGCCATCGACACCAGCACCAGCTCGTAGTCGCCGCCAGAGACAGCCATTGCCGCGTCGGCCGGGTTGGAAAGGATATCCACCCGGTGGCCGCCGGCAAGGTAGCCGCGAATACGCTCCGCCTGCCGCGGATCGGTATCGACCACCAGGATCGAACCGTCCTCGGAGCTGACGGCGTCCATGGCGCGCAGCGCGTCCTCGATGGCGATCTCCTGGCCGGTCAGCGCGCGGGCGCGCAGTTCGTCGGTCAGCGTCTTCAGCCGCACCAGGCTCTTGACGCGCGCCATGAGCTGCATGTCGTCGACCGGCTTGGTGAGAAAGTCGTCGGCGCCGACGTCGAGGCCGTGCACGCGATCGGAGGGCTGGTCGAGCGCGGTCACCATCAACACGGGGATGTGGCTGGTCTTGCGGTCGGCCTTCAGCCGGCTGCACACCTCGAAGCCGTCCATGCCGGGCATCATCACGTCGAGCAGGATGATGTCGATATCGCCGCGCGCGCAAATCTCCAGCGCTTCCGGCCCCGACGAGGCCGTAACGACATCATAATACTCAGCCGAAAGGCGCGCCTCGAGCAGACGCACATTCGTCGGAATATCGTCGACGATCAGCACCCGCGCCGTCAAAGACCATAAACCCCAAAATTTCGGGAAAAACGCCCGGCTGCCAGCTAGTTGGCAGGCCCAATGTAGCGGGCAATGGTTTCCAAAAAGTGAGGCACCGAGATCGGTTTGCTGATGTAGCCCTCGCACCCGCCCTGCAGGATGCGCTCCTCGTCACCCTTCATCGCGAAGGCGGTGACGGCGATCACCGGAATCACCTGCAGCTCGTCGTCTTCCTTGAGCCACTTGGTGACCACCAGCCCGGAAACTTCCGGCAACTGGATGTCCATCAGGATCAGGTCGGGGCGATGCGCCCGCGCCAGGTCGAGCGCCTCGAGGCCGTTGCGGGTCTGGATGACGGAATAGCCACGCGATTCAAGCAGATCGTTGAAGAGCTTCATGTTGAGCTCGTTGTCTTCGACGATCATAACGGTCTTGGGCATGGCGACTCGGGTCTTGCCCGGAAAACGGGCCGGCAGACACTCGTGTAGTGCCCGAATTTCAGAGTAACATCAATGTCGTTACGAAAGCCCCAAGCCCTTGCCCAGACCCACCTCCAAAACCGCTGAACTCACGCCCGAGGCGCTCGGGGCCATCTGCCTCGGCTACCTCGCCGAAAATCCCACCCAGCTCGCCGAGTTCATGGGCATCACCGGCTATTCACCGACCGCCCTGCGCAAGGTTGCCGGCACGCCGGAACTGGACTCCGGCCTCATCGACTATTTCGCCCAAAACGAGCCGCTGCTGCTGGCGCTGTGCGCCAATGGCGGCTTCCGCCCCGACGACTTCATGCGCGTCTGGGCCAGGTTGAACCCCTCCGGCTGATCATGCTCAGTCTGTGCCGCGATTGCCTTCAGACGTCCCGCAGCAGCGAGCGGCCGCAGCGCTGCCGGCATTGCGGTTCGCCCCGGCTGATCGCGCACGCAGAACTCGGCACGCTCTCGGTCGCCCATGTCGATTGCGATGCCTTCTACGCCTCGGTCGAGAAGCGCGACGACCCGAGCCTCGTCGACAAGCCGCTCATCATCGGCGGTGGCACCCGCGGTGTCGTCTCCACCTGCTGCTACATCGCCCGGCAGTATGGCGTGCGCTCCGCCATGCCCATGTTCAAAGCCCGCGAACTCTGCCCCCACGCCGTGATCATCCCGCCCGACATGGCGAAGTATGTCGGCGTCAGCCGCCGGATCCGCACCCTGATGGATGAGCTGACGCCGCTGGTCGAACCGCTCTCGATCGACGAGGCCTTCATGGACCTGTCGGGCACCGAAACCCTGCACCGTGCCCTGCCCGCCGTCACCCTCGCCCGCTTCGCCAGGCGCGTCGAAACCGAGATCGGCGTTACCCTTTCGGTCGGCCTCAGCCACAACAAGTTCCTCGCCAAGATCGCCTCCGACCTCGACAAGCCGCGCGGCTTCGCCGTCATCGGCGCGGCCGAGACCGTCGAGTTCCTGGCTCGCC
The DNA here is from genome assembly GCA_945888565.1 of Devosia equisanguinis. GTDB lineage: Bacteria > Pseudomonadota > Alphaproteobacteria > Rhizobiales > Devosiaceae > Devosia_A > Devosia_A equisanguinis_A. Next base: position 3,663 of record CAMDAL010000252.1, read on the forward strand.
ATCCGGTCAGCCTGATTTACGGCGTCGGCAAGGTCTTCAGCGAAACCCTGCGCCGCGATGGCTACGAGACCATCGCCCAGTTGCAGCAGGCCGACCCCACTGACCTGATGCGTCGCTACGGCGATTCAGGGGCTCGGCTCGCCCGACTCGCTCGCGGCGAGGACTCGCGCAGCGTCTCGATCGACAACGAGATGAAGACCATCTCGGCCGAAAACACCTTCAACACGGACCTCCGCACCTTCGAGGAATTGTCTACCGAGTTGCTGGCGCTGTGCGAACGCCTGTCCGAGCGCCTGAAGGCCAAGGGCGTTGTCGGCGATACGGTGACGCTGAAGCTCAAGTCTGCTGGATTTCGCTTGCGCACCCGCGCCCGGCACCTGATGATCCCGACGCAACTTGCCAACGTGCTGTACGAATCCGGCCAGCAACTGCTTGCCCGCGAACTCGATGGAACGGCCTTCCGGCTGATCGGCATCGGGGTCTCCGGCATTTCGGCGGCGGACGGCAACGATCCGGTCGACCTCATCGAGCCGGGTATTGCGCGCCGCAACGCCGCCGAACGGGCGATGGATGTGGTGCGCGGCAAGTTCGGCAAGGACGCGGTGATCCGCGGCAAGCTATACGAGCGGGTAAAGGCACGCGCCGCCCGCGAAACCGACAAACGAGACCAAGAGACTGATGATGACCAGCCCCATCGATAAGCTTCGCGAATACGGCTACGAGCTGCCGATGCCCAAGGCTCCCGTGGCCACCTATGTGCCGATCACCCGCACCGGCAATATCGTCTACGTATCGGGCCAGATTTCCTCGGGCGAGGGCGGCGTGATGACCGGCCTGCTCGGCGACACCATGAACGTCGTGCAGGGCGGCAACGCGGCCGAGCTCGCCGCCGTCAATTTCCTCAGCCAGCTGGTGCACAGCGCCGGTCTCGATCTCAACAAGGTCCGCGTGCTGAAGCTCACCGTCTTCGTCGCCTCCACGCCCGATTTCGCCGAGCATCACCTCGTCGCCAACGGCTGCTCCAACCTCATCGTCGGGGTCTTGGGCGAAAAGGGCCGGCATGCCCGCTCGGCCATCGGCATGGCTGCCTTGCCGCTCGGCGCTGCCGTCGAGGTCGAGGGCATCGTCGAGGTCGAAGGCTGACGCGCCTCTGTCATGCGGGAGTGCTAGCGGCGACGCCTGCCCTCCCCATGTGACAAGCCGGAACCCATGAGCGCAAAGCCCCTCTTCGACCGACCGATCGCCCATCGTGGCCTGCATGACCGCAGCAAGGGGATCATCGAGAATACCGCCTCGGCCTTCGAGGCGGCGTGCCGGCACGGCTTTACCATCGAGTGCGACGTGCAGCTGAGCCGCGACGGCATCCCGATGATCTTCCACGACGATGATCTCGACCGGCTTACCGGCATCCACGGGCCAGTCAGCGCGAAGACCATGGCCGAGCTTTCGAGCTACAAGCTGCTCGACAGTACGGCAGGCGATACGCCGCAGCGCTTCTCTGAGTTCCTCGCCCAGGTCGACGGCCGCGTGCTGCTGCAGGTCGAACTGAAGCAGCAGCCCGACCAGTCCACCACCGAAGTCCTGGCGCAGACCGTGCTCGACGCGCTGCAAGCCTATCGCGGGCCGGTCACGATCGAATCCTTCGATCCGCGGCTGCTGGTCGCGTTGCGCAAGCGCAATGCCGCCTACCCGCTCGGCATCGTCACTTACGGCTACGATGAGCCTGAATGGGAAGCCGGCATGTCGGGCCGCGCGAAATTCATGCTGCGCCACCTGCTGCACTGGCCCTCGACCCGCTTCGATTTCATCTCCTGCCGCGACAACGCTCTCGACCTGCCGGCAGTGAAACTGTTCCGCTCCCTTGGCGTACCTGTCACCACCTGGACCATCAAGTCCTCGGCGGCGGCGCTCGCGGTCATGGGCAAAGCCGACCAGATCGTGTTTGAAGGGTTCATTCCGCCAAGTGCGTGACATGGTGCAAAGTGCCTGAGGCCGCCCTGATCGCCAGCGTCGTCAGTTCGGCGGCGGAGGTTCCCGCCGACGTGTGGAATCGACTTGCCCCTAACCATGATGGCGTCGTCGACAATCCTTTCGTCGATCACGCCTTCTTCCTCGCTGCCGAGCGATCCGGTTCGTCCAGCGCTCGCACCGGCTGGCAGCCGCAGCACCTGCTGCTCTCCGACCGGGCGGGCGAACCCGTCGGTGTGCTGCCGCTCTTCCTCAAGTCGCACTCGCAGGGCGAGTACGTCTTCGATCACGGCTGGGCCGATGCCTTCCAGCGCGCCGGCGGCGATTACTACCCAAAGCTGCAATGCGCCGTGCCCTTCACGCCGGTCACCGGTCCGCGGGCTCTCGCTCGCACTCCGGCGCATCAGACAGCGCTGCTCAGTGCCGCGGAGCAACTCGCCGCGCAGAACAACATCTCCTCGGTGCATATGACCTTCCTTACCGAGGAGGAAGCCGAACTCGCCCGCTCCAACGACTGGCTGATCCGCCACGACACCCAGTATCACTGGCGCAACCACGGCTTTTCCGGTTTCGACGACTTCC
>CAMDAL010000253.1 GCA_945888565.1 Devosia equisanguinis
CGAAGAACGCCCATTCTTCGTCCGACATCAACCCGCGAACCAACGCCGCTCTCCGCAAAGAACATCCTTGAATCAGTCAGTTGCTGATTTGGGAACCCTCTTTGTCCACACGGCCTAGATCGGTGAAACTGTGAAGCAGGTAGAACACAAAGCCGGCAACGCCTTGCACCACCAGCAACCGGCTGCGGGCCAGCGACGTCTCGGCCTCGTACTGCGTTTCCAGCTCGTCTGAAAAGCGCAGCCGAAGCCCACGGCGCGCCAGATGCCGCTCCACATGCATCTCATCGATAAGCGGCTGGTGTTGCACGCGACTTGGCCTCCTTCCGCCTCTTTCACCATGGCCGCCCCGGCCTGAAGAAAGCTCTGACTGGACTGGTTAACGTCCTGTTCCGTGTTTGATCCGGCAGCCCGCATCGGGCAGAACTGTCGCCGGGAACGGGAGGATGAATGATGAAGCTGCTGCATACGACGCTCGGGCCAAAGCGCGCCGACGAACTGGGCATGATCCTGCCGCATGAGCATATCTTCGTCGACCTGCGCACCCCCGACCAGCCCGGCTATGGCGAGGCAGAGGCGGCCGATGTAGTGCGGCTCATGGCGCCCGAGGTCGCGGCCGCCGCCGCCCGCGGCATCACCGCCATCGTCGAATGCTCGACCCATGGCGTCGGCCGGCGCGCCGATTGCGATCTCGCGGTCAGCCGCGCCACCGGCATGCCTATCGTCGTGCCGACCGGCAACTACCGCGAGCCCTGGGTCTCGGACTGGGTCAGGTCGGCAAGTGAAGCCGACCTCGAAGCCCTCATGTACCGCGAAATGACCGAAGGCATGGACGGCACCCCGGTGCTCGCCGCCTGGATCAAGGTCTCCGCCGGCGACGACGGCATCACCGTGCTCGAGGAGCGAATCCTCCGCGCCGCGGCCCGCGCGGCGAAGCGCACTGGCGCCGCCATCGGCAGCCACACCATCAGGGGCCGCGTGGTGATGGACCAGCTCGATATCATCGAAGCCGAGGGCTATCGGGCCGACCGCTTCATTTCCATCCACACCCAGAATGAGCCGGATTTCGGCCTCAACCTTGCCGTTGCCGAACGGGGCGCCTGGATCGAGTACGATCACGTCGGGCGCGCGCCGGACGACGAGGTGGCAAGTCTGATCCTCAAGGCGCTGGAGGCCGGCAAGGCCACCCAATTGCTGCTGAGCCACGATCGCGGCTGGTATGACCCGGCGCAGCCTGGCGGCGGCGTGCCCAAGCCGTTCACCCACCTGAGCGACGTGATGCTGCCCTTGCTACGGCAGCGCGGCGTGACCGACGACACCGTCCGCCAGCTCATGGTCACCAACCCGTTCGAGGCCTATGCCCGCTGACGAAAGCCTCGCCACCAGGTTGCCGCGCTGCCGTCCGGTATCAACGTAGCGGTACGCGTATCGGCGGTCGTCATGCGTCTCGCCGAACAAGTCTCAGGCGGTGGCAAAGTTGATCCGATAGCTCAGCGCCTCGGCGATATGGGGGCGCGCCACCTTCTCCACCCCTGCCAGATCAGCGAGCGTGCGGGCCACCTTCAGCACGCGGTGATAGGCGCGCGCCGACAGCCGGAAGCGCTCGGCCGCCTGCAGCAGCAGGGCCTGGCTCTCCTTGTCCGGGTTCACCACCTTCTCGATCAGGCTCGAACTCGCGGCGGCGTTGGTGAACACGCCGGGTTCCCCTGCCTCCAGGTAGCGCAGCCGTTGCCGCTCCCGCGCCTTCTCCACTCGCGCCGCCACGGTCACCGAGGCCTCGGATTCCGCCTGCCCAACCATCTCCGCGGCCGAAACCGCCGGCACATCCACCCGCAGATCGATCCGGTCGAGGAACGGTCCGGAGAGTCGCGACTGGTAGTCGTCGGCGCAGCGGTCGCCGCGCTTGCAGGTATGGCCGGGCGTACCCGCCATGCCGCACTTGCAGGGGTTCATCGCGGCAATCAGCTGGAAGCGGGCCGGAAAGCTCACATGCGCGTTGGCCCGCGCAATCACCACTTCGCCACCCTCCAGCGGCTGGCGCAGGCTGTCGAGCACGGCGGGCGAGAACTCCGGCAATTCGTCGAGGAAGAGCACACCATTATGCGCGAGGCTCACCTCGCCCGGTCGCACCTTGAGCCCGCCGCCGACCAGCGCCGCCATCGAGGCCGAGTGATGCGGCGCGCGGAACGGCCGCCGGTCGCTCAGCGCTCCGCCGGCCAGTTCGCCCGCAATCGACTGGATCATCGACACGTCGAGCAGTTCGCGGGGGTTGAGCGTCGGCAGGATCGACGGCAGCCGCGCCGCCAGCATGGATTTTCCGGCCCCTGGCGGCCCCACCATCAGCAGGTTGTGGCCGCCGGCCGCTGCCACTTCCAGCGCCCGCCGCGCCACCTCCTGCCCGCGCACATCCTTCAGGTCGGGCAGGCGCCCCGGGTCGGCCAGCCGCTTCGTTGTCGGCCGCGCCGCCAGCTGGAAGCCACCCAGGTGGTTGATCAGCGCCAGCAGCGAGTCCGCCGCGATGATATCCAGTTCGTCGCCGGCCCAGGCCGCTTCCGGGCCGGATTCTGCGGCGCAGATGATGCCGAGGTCACGTGCCTGCGCGGCAATCGCCGCCGGCAGCACCCCGGCCGTCGCCGCCAGCCGGCCATCGAGGCCGAGTTCGCCCAGTGCCAGGTGCCGGCTCAGCGTGTCCGAGGGGATGGCGCCAAGTGCTGCCATCAGTCCGAGCGCGATCGGCAGGTCTTAGTGGCTGCCTTCCTTCGGCAGGTCGGCCGGCGCCAGATTCACGATAATGCGCTTGGGCGGCAGCCCCAGCCCCGAGGCATAGAGGGCGGCCCGTACCCGCTCGCCGGATTCCTTCACCGCCTTGTCGGGCAGCCCGACGATCAACAGCCCGGGCTTGCCCGGCGAGAGCTGCACCTGCACATCGACCGGAACCGCCTCGATACCCTGAAACGCTACGGTCGCGACCCGCGTGACCATCCGCAACTCCCCAAGCCCTTCAAGACCGTATCAGGAGTTTCCCGGATCGATCAAGAACATTTCAGGAACGAGATTTGGTGCGCCGGACGAAGTACCAGATCTGCCGCGCGACCTTGCTGACCGGCGTAGTCACCCGCCACTTCATCGAGCGGTTGATCCTGCCGGCCAGACCTTCAAGGTCGTGCACATGCCCGTGCATTATCTTGACGGCTCCAGCCACGCCGACAGGATAGGGCAGTCGGTAATTGTATACAGCGGGCAGCACTGCATGCCGCCGCTCGCTGAAATAGAGTGTGTGCCGCAGTGGCCCCTGGTCTTGACGATAGCCCGCAGCGGCATGCCGATCTGCCCAGGCAGCAAAGAAGGCGTCGGTGTCGGGACCTCGCCGGAACGCCATCACACCGCTGTTGAGTTTGGGAAACGAGACCGGGATAGCATCGTCCTCGATCGGAGCGCCGTTGCTGAACAGTCCCACCGTCCAGTACGGCGTGACGGCAGCAGCGACAGGATAGCGGTCGAGCAGCCTGAACAGTTCCGGCACGGCGTCGCAGACATAGGTATCGGTGTCGAGGAATACCGTTCGCGCGAACGGAGAGTTCCGCATAGACCACATCTTCAGCGACTTGACGTGTATCCCAGCGGGAGGCTGCACCGTGATGTCGAAAAGCCCGGGTGTTGCGGCGCCATCGGTTACGATGGCGATCGAGACCTGCGGCATCGCCCGCCGCAGGCTGCTGGCTGACCGCGCTGCCTCGCGCAGCCAGCGCTCACCGACGGCGTAGTAAAGGAACCCCTCATCGGTCATGCCCGACTACATCTGCACATGCTTGCGGATGAAGCCCGGCGCTACCCACGCCACGACTTCAGCGCCGAAGATGACAGTATTGAATGCCAGCCCGAACAGGAACGAGCCGATTGCAGTTCCCACGCCAAGCTTGAGTGCGCCTGCGCGTTTCGGCACGTTGACCAGCATTGTCACGATGCTGTTGAGCCAGCGAAGCAGAGCGCCAACCGGGCTCGCCAGCAGCCATCCATGCGGCTTGAGACGCTGCCAGTACACGTTGTCGTAGCCGTGGCAGATGGCGCGCGCGAAGGCATGGCCCAGGCTCTCCGGCGCCGGATGGCTTACCGTCGCATCGCCGTGGCGCCACATCCGCACACCGTCGTGCCGCATCCGCCGCGACAGCGCCGCGCACTGGCCGCGATAGCACTCCGCCGGCGCGAACGGGTAGCGCTCGAGCACGTCGCGTTTGGCCGCGAAATTGTTGGCGTAGAAGCCGCCGAACCGACGGAGTTCGGGGGTGTTCGGGTTGGGTTTGAAGAACCAGAAGCCGGCAAAGAGGCGGTCCAGCACCGTATCGAGGGCAAGAGGTCTGGCCACTCACCAGGTCGACATCCGGCCGGTCCAGCGCCTCGAGCAGGTTGGCCATCCAGCCATCATCCGGCACGACGTCACTGTCTACGAAGAGCACTGCCTCGGCCGTGGTCAGCCGCGTGCCGAGGTTCTTCTGTTCGAAATAGTGCAGGCCCGGCGCCTCGACGAAGCGAATCTCGCCCGGCCAGCTTTGCGCGTCGATCTGTTCATCGACAGTGGTCTTGGGCACTTCGAGCGGCACAGAGCCGGGATCGTACATCACAACCAGCTCGAAGCGCGTATTGTGACTGCGGGCGAAGGCGATGGCTTGGCTGTTCACTTGCCGCAACATCGCCTCCGCCCGATCAACGTCGGACAGCAGCGCATTTTCCCACTCGATGACTATTGCGACAGTCGCCGGCATTGGTCGTTCCCTGAGCTCACTGGTTCATCCAGCAATAGCTGCATGTGGCCGGCGAATCCAGCGGCGCGCGGCAGCCATCTGCCACAGCCCCTACCTCTGCATTAACCATGCTGGAATATCAAAGGGTTAGCGCAAGGTTTCATTAAGCGCCTCAGGTTGAATCAAAGCCTGTCCAATGTCGATCCAAGGCTGTTGTCCAGCATGAGCTTCGCCGCCGCGTTCCACCCCGCGACCTCGTTCCTCAAGCCCGTCGCACTGCTTCTGGTGGTGCTCGCGCTCGCTGCTTGCGGGCGCTCGCCGACCAGCCATGTCGGCATTCCCGGCGACAATGACCCGCATGACGGGGTGCGCCGCGCCTGGGGTCTGCCGATCCAGGGCCTCGATATAGCGCGCTACCAGGGTCGCGTCGATTTCGACAAGGTTCGCGCCGGCGGCGTGCACTTCATCTACATCAAGTCCACCGAGGGCAAGGACTACATCGACCCCAATTTCTACACCAACTGGCAGGGGGCGAAGGCCGCCGGCGTTGCGCGCGGCGCCTACCACTTCATGACCTGGTGCAGCCTCGCCTCCGAGCAGGCCGACTGGTTCGTGCGCAGCGTGCCGGCCGACTACGACTCGCTGCCGCCGGTGCTCGACCTCGAGTGGAACAATCACTCCAAGTGCAAGAACAAGCACGACCGCGCCGAGGTGCTCGAAAAAGTGCGGGTGATGCTGGCCGCCATGGAAGCGCACACCAAGAAAGTGCCGGTGATCTACACCGACATGAACTTCTATCGCGACGTGCTGCAGGGCGAGCACTTCGACAGCTCGTTCTGGCTGCGCTCCACCGCGGCCGAGCCGCACCTCAGGTATGGCGGCAAGAACGACTGGCTGATCTGGCAGTGGACCCAGACCGGCACCATGTCCGGCATCAGCGCCGAGGTCGATCGCAATGCCTTCTATGGCACGCAGGACCAGTGGGTGCAGTTCCTGCTGACGGGCTGCGACCCGCGCAAGCTGCACATTCTTGGCCCACAGGGGCGCTGCACCACCAAGTAGTCCGCAACGAACGAGCGGTGACTCGCTGCACGGCGAGGATTGCCAGCAATTTGCCTTGGTTCTAGCGTGAGGTTCGCAATCACGCTGGCGTTCATGCCGGCATCACAGGAAGGGGAACCCCATGGCCAAGGGTCAGCTGAAGTCGAACAAGGAAGCCAAGAAGCCCAAGAAGGAAAAGCCGAAGGTGCTTGCGACAGCGGGGCTCACCAGCTCCAGCACCGCCGCAGCGGCTTCCAAGAAGAAGTAGGCTTCGATACCGAAGTGTGTCGCAGGGCCGTGGCCACGCCGCGGCCCTGTGCTATTTCGCTGCCGCGTCCAGCACCGTGCCCACCAGCCCGCTCGCCTTGATGCCGTCGAGCAGGAACTGCATGGCGAGCGCCGCGAGCAGC
>CAMDAL010000254.1 GCA_945888565.1 Devosia equisanguinis
CACCACCGACAGGTTCACTGCCACCCGCACATCATCGGGCCATTGGACCGCCTGCCGGCAGGCCTCGCGCAGCACCCACTCGCCGATCGGGACGATGAGGCCGGTTTCTTCGGCGATCGGGATGAACTCAGCCGGCGACACGGTGCCCCGCTCGCTGTCCCAGCGCAGCAGGGCCTCGAGGCAGGTGATCCGGTTCTCCTTGAGGCCGATAAGCGGCTGGTAGACCAGGCGGAACTCGCTGCGGGCCAGCGCCAGCCGCAGCCCCGACTCCATCAGGCGGCGCTTCTGGATCGCCGCATCCATCCCCGCCTCGAAGAAATGGAAGGTCGAGCGGCCCTCGTTCTTGGCCCGGTAGAGCGCCAGGTCGGCGTTCTTGACCAGCTCATCCGAGGTCTGCCCGTCCTGTGGCGCCATCGCGATGCCCACCGAGGCACCGATCACCACCTGATGCCCCTCGATGCTGAAGGGCTGGCCCATCACGTGCACGATGCGCTCGGAGATGGCCGCGGCATCGGCCGGGTTGTCGATGCCGCGCAGCAACAGCGCAAACTCGTCGCCGCCCAGCCGCGCCAGCACATCGTTCTCGCGCGTCGTGCCCCAGAGACGGGCCGAAGCCTGCTGCAGCACCTTGTCGCCCAGCGTATGGCCCAGGGTGTCGTTGACACCCTTGAAGTGGTCGAGGTCGATGCACAGCAGCGCGACCTTCTCGCCCCGATCGATCGCCGTCTCGGCGCTCGCCATCTCCTCTAGGAACTGGATGCGGTTGGGCAACTGCGTCAGCGCGTCGTGGCGCGCCATGTGGCGGATGCGCTCCTCCTGCTGGCGCTGCTCGGTGACATCCTCGTGCGTGGTGACCCAGCCGCCATCCTTCATCGGGTGGTGCTGCATCATGATGATGCTGCCATCGAGCTCGTGGATGTTCTTGGCGTGCTCGCCGCGCGCGATCACCTCGCGCCGCCAGCTGATGTACTCTTCGCGATTGGCCCCGGCATGCATGCCCCCGTCGAACAGGTAGCCGAGGATGTCGTCGAGCTGCGTGCCGGGCCGCAGCAGGTGCGGCGGCAGGTTGTAGATACGCTGGTAGGGCTCGTTGCAGATCACCAGCCGACCCTTGGGGTCGTACATGCAGAGGCCCTGGCTGATGTTGTTCACGGCCGCATCGAGCCGCAGGTTCTGTCGTTCGAGCTCGCGCTTTCGCTTCTGCATGATCTCGGAGGAGGCGATCTCCTCGGTCACGTCCTCATGCGTCACCACCCAGCCCAGCCCGGGAGAGTAGGCATGCGCCGTCTCGAGCGTGCGTCCGCCGTCGAGCAGTTCGCGTACCTTCGACCGCGCGCCGCCGCGATTGTTGAGCAATTCCTTCTTGTAGGCAGAGAGGAACTCTTCCGGCGACTGGTCCGGATGGTTGCCAAGCTTCGCCGAGAGCTTCACCACCGCCTCGAGCGTCATGCCCTTCTTGATCCGCGCCGAGGGGAAGCCGTAGATGTCCAGGTAGTGCCTGTTCCACATCACCAGCTTGAAATCAGGCGACCAGACGCAGAACCCGTAGGGTACGCTCTGCAGGGCTGCATCGAGCAGCAATTCGTCATCGGTGCGGCTCTCGGATTCAACCGGTAGCGCCTTCACGTCCCGCGAGCCCCAAAAAACCTAAATCCAATGCCAGACCGTAGGCAGCGCCGGGTTAAGGCCACTTTAATGGTAACGATTGCGCGAGCGCCGGCACCAGCCCTCAGGCCGGCCTGACCATCACATAGTCCGTGAACTGGTATGGTCCCATCTGCACCGGCACGTGCTGTTCGATTTCGAAGCCCTGCGAGCGGTAGAACGCTATGGCCGGGGCATTGCCGTCATTGACGTAGAGCGCCACCGGCAGGTCCTCGCCGAAATGCGCGCGCGCCGTGGCGATCAGCGCCGTGCCGAGGCCGAGCCCACGGGCTTCGGCGAGCAGGTAGAGCTTCTTGATCCAGACGCGACCATCGCCGCGGTACGCCGAGGCGTAGCCGAGATCGCCGCCATCCCCCAAAGCCAGCCAGTACTGGTGGCCACGCTCGCCGATATCGGCCAGGAGCGTCTCGAGGGCATAGATTTCGTCGAGCATGCCACCAATCCGGTCGGCCGGCAGGATGCCCGCGAACGCCTCGGGCCAGATGCGCCGGGCGAGCGCGGCAACGCGCGGCAGTTCCGGCGGGGCGACGGGCGTGATGATGGCGTCGGACATGCCTCGTTGTTGCGCCGGGACCCCAGGGCTGGCAAGAGGGTTCGTGTCGTGTCAAAGACGGCTATCCAACTGGTGCCGCCCCGATGCCCGCTTTCATCCCCGATATCGCCGTCATCCTCGCCTTTGCGCTGGCGACGGTGGTGCTTGCCATCACGCCGGGGCCGGACATGGCGCTGCAACTGAGCCGCGCCATCAATTACGGCCGGGCGCACGGGCTTGCAGCGATGTTCGGGGCGATGGCCGGCATCATGGTGCACACGACGCTCGTGGCACTGGGCATCTCGGTGCTGATCATCGCGGCACCACCGCTGTTCCTCGCCCTCAAGATCGTCGGCGCGCTCTATCTGCTCTGGCTGGCCTGGCAGGCGATCACCCAGGGGGGCGGGCTGCGGATTGCCGATGCCGCGAAGAAGCCGCCGACAATCTGGCAGAGCTTTGCCACCGGGCTCGGCATCAACCTCCTCAACCCCAAGGTGGTACTGTTCTTCGTGACCTTCCTGCCGCAGTTCGTCGAAGCGCATGACCCGGCGGCAACCGGCAAGCTGTTCTTCCTCGGCGCCGAGTTCGTGCTGCTGTCGATCCCGCTCGGTATCGCCACCGTCCTCGCCGCCGGATGGCTGGCAGCGGCGTTCAAGCGCACCAAGTGGGTGGAGCGGGCTCTGAACTGGAGCTTTGCCGCCATCTTCACCGCCTTCGCGGCGACCATCCTCACAGCATCGGCGAAGCACTGAAGCCATGAACTACTCCCACGCCTTCCATGCCGGAAACCACGCCGATGTGCTCAAGCACATTATCCTCAGCCGCCTGATCGAATACATGAAGAAAAAGGACGGGGCGTTCCGGGTGATCGACACCCATGCCGGGATGGGGCGCTATGACCTCACCGGCGAGATCGCCAAGCGCTCGCCCGAGTACAAGGATGGCATCGGGCGATTGCTGAAGTCGACGCTGCCGCAGAAGGCCGCGCCGCTCGTCGCGCCCTATCTCGATGTGATCCGGGAGCTGAATCCCGGCGAACGGCTCGAGACCTATCCCGGCTCGCCGCTGCTGGTGCGCAAGCTGTTCCGGTCGCAGGACCGGCTGTCGGCGCTCGAACTGCACCCCGAATATGCCGAGCGGCTGGGCAAGCTGTTCGAGGGCGACGTGCAGGTGCGGGTGATCGAGCTCGACGGCTGGCTGGCGCTCAATGCCCATGTGCCGCCCAAGGAGAAGCGCGGCATCGTGCTGGTCGACCCGCCCTTCGAGGAACCGGGCGAGTTCGAGCGGCTGTACGACGGCCTGCTCAAGGCGCACAAGAAGTTCCCGGCCGGGCTTTATGCCCTGTGGTATCCGCTCAAGGACACCCGCGCCGTGCATGATTTCATCTCGGCGCTGCGCGATTGCGGCATCCCCAAGATGCTGCGCGCCGAACTCAGCATCCGCCCGGCATCGAACCCGCCGCGACTGCATGGCTCGGGCCTGATCCTGGTCAACCCGCCCTACACGCTCGAAGGCGAACTGCGCATCCTGCTGCCGGCGCTGGCACAGCTGCTGGGCGATCCGGGCGAGGGCCGGCACAAGCTCGAATGGCTGCGCGGCGAGGAGTAGGAGCGTGGGCAGGAAAGGGTGCAGACCTGTCCGGTTCGACAGCGCGACCATCAGATAGGCCGTTTGGCCACTTGCGCCGTCGCGCCGATGCGGCAATAAAGCTGACCATTCATCCTGGACCCGGTGCAAACCCGGGTGGCTCTTCCGGCCGCCGATCCGCCGGACAACGTCAGGCCGTGCCTCTGCTCGCGGCCCACGTAGATCCAAGACATAGATGTTCTCCTTTGACTCGCTCCGCCGGACCTGGTTCGGCAACGTTCGTGGCGACGTGCTCTCCGGGCTGGTCGTCGCCCTCGCGCTGATCCCTGAAGCCATCGGCTTCTCCGTCATCGCCGGTCTCGATCCCAAGGTCGGGCTCTACGCCTCGGTGGTGATCGCCATCGTCATCGCCTTTGTCGGCGGGCGACCGGCCATGATCTCGGCCGCCACCGCCGCCACGGCGGTGCTGATGGTCGGGCTGGTGCGCGATTATGGCGTGCAGTACCTGTTCGCCGCGACCATCCTCATGGGCATCTTCCAGATCATCGCCAGCTGGCTGAAGCTGGCGCGGCTGATGCGGTTCGTGTCGCAATCGGTGATGACCGGCTTCGTCAACGCTTTGGCGATCCTGATCTTCATGGCGCAGTTCCCCTAACTGATCGGGGTGACGCCGGCTACCTATGGCCTGATCGCGCTGGGCCTTGCGGTCATCTACCTGTTCCCGCTGCTCACCCGCGCCATCCCCGCGCCGCTCGTCGCGATCGTGGTCGTGACCGTCGTGGCGGTGGTGTTCCAGCTCGATATCCGGACCGTTGCCGACCTCGGCGAACTGCCGAGCACGCTGCCGCTGTTCGCGCTGCCGCAGGTGCCGCTGGCGCTCGAGACGCTGCGGATCATCGCGCCCATCGCACTGACCCTTGCGGCAGTCGGGCTGCTGGAGTCGCTGCTCACCGCGCAGATCGTCGACGACATGACCGACACCACCTCCAACAAGCACCGCGAGACGCGAGGCCAGGGCATCGCCAACATTGCCTCGGGCATGTTTGGCGGCATGGGCGGCTGCGCCATGATCGGCCAGTCGGTGATCAACGTGAGTTCTGGCGCCCGCGGACGGCTGTCGACGCTGGTGGCCGGCGTGTTCCTGCTGGTGCTGCTGGTGCTGCTGCAGGACCTGCTCGCCATCGTGCCGGTGGCGGCGCTCACCGCAGTGATGATCATGGTGTCGGTGAACACCTTCTCTTGGAAGTCGATCCTCAACCTGCGCAAGAACCCGATCCCGTCATCGGTGGTCATGCTGGTGACGGTGGTGACCGTGGTGGTGACGCACGACCTGTCGCTCGGCGTGCTCGCCGGTGTGCTGCTGTCGGGGGTGTTCTTTGCCGGCAAGGTCTCGCGGCTGAGCCATGTGAGCTCCGAACTGAGCCCCGACGGCACGACCCGGACCTACCGGATCGAGGGCCAGGTGTTCTTCGCTTCGGCCGGCGCCTTCACCGAGGCCATCGACCTGACCGAGACGCTGGAGCGACTGGTCATCGACGTCCACAACGCCCATTTCTGGGACATCTCGGCCATCGCCGCGCTCGACAAGGTGGTGCTGAAGGCGCGCCGGCATGGCATGACGGTCGAGATCATCGGCCTCAACGAAGCGAGCAGCACCATGGTCGAGCGCTTCGCCACCCACGACAAGCACGAGGCGGTGGCTGCGGCGACGCCGGGGCACTAGGCCAATCGAGGTCTCGGCCTCAGAGCTTGAACTCGTAGTAGTGCATATGCTCGGCCTTGCCGCCGAGCTTGCGATAGAGGCCGTTGGCCTCGAGGTTGTCGAGTTCGGTGCCGAGCCAGGCCTCGCGGCAGCCCAGTTCGCGGCCCCAGTCGAACATCGCCTCGACCATGCGCGTGGCGATGCCCTGGCGCAGATGGGTCCCGGCAGTGCCGACCTCGTCGATATAGAGTTCGGTGACCTTGTCGGGGTGGCGGTGCATTACCGCTGCGCACTGCCCCACTACCAGCCCGTCATCGAAGGCGAGGATCATCAGGTGGTTGGGCTCGAGCAGATAGGCTTCGAGCCGCTCGGGATGGATCGGTTCGTCGAAGACATCGGGGTCGACCTCGGCGAAATCCAGCTCGCCGCCCGGCTGCATGCGTCTCAGTTCGATGGCCATCGGTCCCTCCCCTCCAAAGGCGCTGTTGCGACGCCCAGCGGTGGCGGCTAGGTAGTGGACTCATAAGCGCGCATTTGGATACGAACTGAAGCGAGCATGACGGCTGCGAGGAAGTTTCGGGCGAGCTTGTCGTAGCGTGTGGCGATGCGCCTGAAGTGTTTGAGTTTGTTGAAGAAGCGTTCGATCAGATTGCG
>CAMDAL010000255.1 GCA_945888565.1 Devosia equisanguinis
ACGCCTATAGCCGCATCATGAGGCTGTCCGCGCCGCGCCAGCGTCCCGCAAGTGCTTGACGGGCCACTGCCGCCTCCGCCATATGCGCCTCGCCAGTTGACCGGGTGACCGCTCCTGTTTCCGTGGGAGAGGAAAGTCCGGGCTCCATCGAAATACGGTGACGGCTAACGGCCGCCGGGGGCGACCCCAGGGAAAGTGCCACAGAAAGCAAACCGCTTCGGCTTCGGCCAGAGTAAGGATGAAAGGGTGCGGTAAGAGCGCACCGCGGACCTGGCAACAGGGACGGCACGGCAAACCCCACCGGGAGCAAGACCAAATAGGGATGACGCGGGGAAACCCGGCCGGTTTTCGAGGCCTGTCATCCGGGTTGGTTGCATGAGGCCGGCAGTAATGCCGGTCAAAGATGAATGGTCACCACGTCCTTCCGTCGTGAGACGCGAGGGCCCTACAGAACCCGGCTTACAGGTCAACTGGCACCTCTCTTGCGCGTCGTATGAATCATACATAGAGAATGATTATTGCGACTGTGTGTATGAAAAAATTGACATAGAAGCGATCAGGGTCTATGTGCTCTTCATCGAGTGATGGAGGGTTGGATGACCTACAAGGAATTGAACGCCGCAGTGATGATCCTCTGCGGGGTCGGTGTTGCTGCGTGGGTCGGGTGGCAGGCCGCTGTCGTGCCGGTGGCGAACCTGGAAAGCGTAGCGTGGCGGTTACTTTATGCGATCGGGCTCAACATCATCATCAACATTGTGCTGATGATCCTCGCCACCATTGCCGTGAGTATCGCGCAGCGCGACGAACTCAAGGACGAGCGTGCCGATGAGCGGGATCGGGCCATTTCCGACAAGAGCATGCGCAACGGCTACTTCGCCGTCTCGATCGGGGGGCTCGCGGTGATCGTGACGCTCGCCATGGGGCAGGGGCCGGATGTAGCGGCATACGTGCTGTTTGCCGCGCTCATGATCGGCGGACTGATCGATCCGGTGTCGCGCCTCGTCTACTACCGGATCGGCTGAGGCCATGGGCAAGGGCTCAGCGAAGATCGAAAACACCATCCGTACGCTGCGCTTCCACGCCGGCGAAATGACCCAGGCGGCGCTTGCGGAGAAGGTCGGCGTTACACGGCAGACCATCGTGGCGATGGAGCAGGGGCGCTACTCGCCTTCGCTCGAGGTAGCCTTCCGGGTCGCACGGGCCTTCGACGTTCCGCTCGAGCAGGTGTTCCACTATCGCGGGGAGACCGAATAATGCTTGCCGCAGTCGTCGAACGCTATGGCCCGCCCGAAGTGCTGACTCTTCGTGAAGTCGCCGTGCCGCGACCCGGGCCTGGACAGATTTTGGTCCGCATCCATGCCACTGTGGCTACGCCCTCCGACGTGGCGTTTCGCTCCGGGCGGCCCTGGATAGCGCGGCTGTTCTCAGGTCTCGTCAAACCTAGGATGCCGATCCTTGGAGATGCGTTCGCTGGCGTCGTGGCAGAGATCGCCGCGGATGTGGCAAGCTTCTCGGTGGGCGACCGGGTAGTAGGCTCCGCCTTCGGTGCGTATGCGCAATTCGTGGTCGTGGACGCCGCATCTGCAGTAGTGCGCCTACCGGATTCGCTTGGGTTTGGTGAGGCAGCGGGGCTCGGTGATGGCGGCCTGACGGCGCTGCCGTTCCTTCGCGACACCGGACTGCTGGCGCCGGGGCACCACGTGCTCGTAAACGGCGCGTCCGGCAGTGTTGGCAGCGCCGCGATACAGATCGCAACGGCCATGGGCGCAATCGTCACTGGCGTCTCCAGTACGCGCAACCTCGAGCTTGTTCGCTCGCTTGGTGCCGATCGGGTCATCGACTATACGGCCGAGGACTTCACTGCGGCGCGCTCGGCCTACGACATCGTCTTCGACACAGTCGGCAAGAGCAGCTTTGGGGCTTGCAAGGAGGCGCTCGGGCCGCAGGGCATCTATCTCACGGCCGTGCCGACAGTCTCGCCTGCGATGCTGCGGAAATCAGGCCGCCGCGCCCGTTTCTCAGCTACCGGGCTCAGGTCCCCCGAAGAAAAAACCAAGGACTTACAGCAGCTTGTCGACTGGACGATCGCCGGCCGGCTCAGGACAGTCATCGATAGAGAGTACGACCTTCACCAGATTTCCGCGGCGCACGCCTATGTCGAGACTGGACGCAAGGTCGGCTCAGTAGTCGTGAGGATCCAGTAACCTCAATGGAACCTTAACCTCCCACGGTCAATCTGCGGCGATGCCCTCGGTCGGGGTGTTTTGTGTGCCGGAGAGCCGGCTGGAGTGTTGGGCGACGATGGGTAAGCCGGAAGCCAGCGATCAGCCGGGGCCACATGTGCCGGTCCTGCTGGCCGAAGTGCTTGATGCCCTCGCGCCGCTCGCCGGGGCGCGCATCCTCGACGGCACGTTCGGCGCGGGTGGATACTCCCGGGCCATCCTCAATGCAGGGGCTTCGGTCATCGCGATCGATCGCGACCCAACCGTCCTGCCGCATGTGGATCGCCTGCGTGCCGAGTTTCCCGACAGGTTCAGCTTTTCGGCGGGCACCTTCTCCGACCTCGACATGCTGGCCGGCGGTCCCGTCGATGGTGTGGTGCTCGACATAGGCGTCTCGTCGATGCAGATCGACCAGGCCGAACGCGGCTTCTCGTTCATGAACGATGGCCCACTCGACATGCGGATGACTCCCGAGGGCCTATCCGCGGCCGATCTGGTCAACACTCTCGAGGAGGGTGATCTGGCCGATCTGCTGTACCTGTTCGGCGAGGAGCGGAAATCGCGCCGAATCGCCCAGGGTATCGCAGCGGCCAGGGCGACGCGGCCGTTCCAGAGCACGACCGAGCTCGCCCGTTTCATCGAGCGGTCCATCGGCCGCAAGCCTGGTGATGCGCATCCGGCGACACGCAGCTTCCAGGCCCTCCGCATCGCGGTGAACGGCGAACTCGACCAGTTGGTCGAGGGGCTGTTTGCCGCCGAGCGGCTGCTGTCCGACGGCGGCCGGCTCGCCGTCGTCACGTTTCACTCGCTCGAGGATCGCATCGTCAAGCGCTTCTTCGACCCCGAAAAAGGGGCGCCGACCCAATCGCGCCACCTGCCGCAGGCCAAGGTCGAGCCGCTGCGCTGGCAGCCGGTCCGCAAGGCGCTGAAGCCATCGGCAGACGAGGTGGCGCGCAACCCGCGCTCGCGTTCGTCAACCATTCGATCCGGAGTGCGGACCGCGGTTTCGGCACGGGAGACCAACTACGAGGGCCTCGGCGTGCCGCAGGTCCGGGGTGCCGCATGATCAAGACCATCAACGCCATCATGGTGTTCACCAGCATCGCCGGCCTGGTCGGCGTCTATGCGCTGAAATACTCGGTGGAGGACATCGCCACCGACAAGGCAGCGATCGAGCGCAAGATCGACCGGCAGAAGGGCGAACTGAGCCTGCTGCAGGCCGACTGGAGCTACCTCAACCAGCCCGCGCACGTGGCGCCCATCGTGGCCCGGCACCAGGCGGCGCTGAACCTCGTGCCGACCAAGCAGGAGCAGTTCGGACTCATGGGTGCCCTGCCGATGCGCCCTGCCGCTCCTGATACTGCGGCGCTCGATGATCTGCTCAACTCCCTCGATGCGGGCATTGACCCGATCGAGCAACTGATCGAGGCCAACTAGATGGCGCTGATCTCCGAAGCCTCGATCCTGCTGGACGGTGGCCGAGCGTCCCGGGGCAACCTGACCAAGGCGCGCATCCGTTGGGTGATTGCAGCCCTGTTCCTGGTTTTTGCAGCGGTGGCAGGACGGCTGATCCAGCTGGGCGCGACCGTCAACGATGCGACAATCGAGGGTGTCGCCCGCGATATCATCACCGCCACGCGGCCGCCGCTGCTGGATCGCAACGGGCTGGAGATGGCGGTCGATATCCGCGTGCCTTCGCTGTTTGCGGAGCCGCGTCGGATCGTCGATGTCGAGGAGGCGGTCACCAAGCTGCGCACGGTTCTGCCGGAGCTCGACGAGGCATGGCTGCGTAACAAGCTGACGGGCGACAAGGGGTTCGTCTGGATCAAGCGCGAACTGACGCCAGCCATCGAGGAGCGGATCTTCCAACTGGGTATTCCGGGTATCGAGTTCGTCACGGAGTCGAAGCGCTTCTATCCGTCGGGCCGCGAGGCGTCGCACATCCTTGGTGGCGTCAACATCGACAACCAGGGCACCATGGGCATCGAGAAGCACATGGACGATGGCGACCTGGCTCTGTTGCAGGAACTCGGCATCGCCCGCGATCAGGCGCTCACCCCGGTCAGCCTGTCGCTTGACCTGCGCGTGCAGCACGCCATGTACGAGCAACTGGCGGACTCGCTGATCCGCTACCAGGCTATCGCGGCGTCTGCCGTCACCGTGGACGTCAGAACCGGCGAAGTTGTCGGCCTCGTGTCGCTGCCCGACTACGACCCCAATGATCCGGGCTCGATCAACGCCGAGTATCGCGGCCTCAAGAACCAGCGCTTCAACCGCATCACTTCGGGCATCTACGAACTGGGTTCGACGCTGAAGACGGTGACGCTGGCCGGTGCGCTCGACTCGGGAAAGGTCAGGATGACCGACCGGTTCGATGCGCGCTTCGGGGTGCGCTTCGGCCGTTTCACTATCGACGATTTCCACGGCAAGCACCGCGTGTTGTCGGTGCCAGAGGTCTACAAGTACTCGTCGAACATCGGCACCATCAAGATCATGCAGGCGATGGGCAAGGACGAGTTCCGGGCCTTCCTGACGAAACTTGGCTTCGACAAGGGTGTGCCGTTCGAACTTCCCGAGATGCGCACGCCCAAGGTGCCTGAGAAGTTCAGCGAGATCGTTGCCGCTACCGCTTCTTTCGGTCACGGTATGTCGATCAGCCCACTGCACATGGCGCAGGCCTATGCCGGCTTTGTCAACGGCGGCATCATGGTTCCGGTGACGCTGATGAAGCGTTCGGAGGCCGAGGCTGCGGCGTTTGGTACCCGGATCATCTCGGAACAGACGAGCGACGAGATCCGGTCGCTGATGCGGCTCAATGCCCTCAGCGGGTCTGGTACGCGCATGAACACCTACGCCAACGGCTACCGGGCCGGCGGCAAGACCGGTACCGCCGAGAAGGTGGTGAAGGGCCGGTACGCGGTGGGCACCAACCTCAACGTGTTTGCCTCGGGCTTTCCGCTCGACGACCCGCGCTATGTCATGGTCGTCGTGATCGACGAGCCGAAGCGCGAAAGTCCGACGACGGGGACCACGGCTGGCTGGAATGCGGGCGAGGTTACTGGCCGCATTATCCAGCGTATCGCGCCAATGCTGGGAATCAGCCCCGATTTCAGCCAAATGTTGGATGATCAACTTGTCCCAGCCGAAATCCGCTGAGGCCGTGCCGGAAGGAAGCGAAGACTTGCCCTTCGCGCTGAAAGAACTGCTCAGGGGTGCCGGTGCGCGGGGCGTGCCGGAACTCGCTATCGAGGGCGTGAATGCCGACAGCCGCACGGTGGCGGCCGGCGAGGCGTTCTTCGCACTGCCCGGCACGCGTGTGCACGGCGACAGCTTCGCGGCACAGGCGATCGGGCGTGGTGCTTCGGCGATGGTCACGGACCGGGTGCCCGATATCAATCCGGGCGTGCCGGTGGTTGTCGTAAAGGATGTGCGAGCCGCCTATGCGCGGGCCGCGGCCCGGCAGTTCGCGCCGCAGCCGAAAGTCTCCGTCGCTGTCACCGGTACCAACGGCAAGTCGTCGATCGTCTCGTTCGTGCGGCAGATCTGGGATGCCTGCGGCATCAATGCCGCGAGCCTCGGCACAGTTGGCATCGAGACCAGCGCGGGCCTCCGGCCGCAGGAACTCACGACCTCTGACCCGCTGTCGCTGCATCGGGACCTCGGGGCGCTGAAGGCGGAAGGCATTGACCACGTGGCGATGGAAGCGTCGAGCCAGGGGCTGGACCAGCGCCGGGTCGACGGCATCCGCTTCGACGCCGTCGCCTTCACCAATCTCAGCCGCGACCATCTCGACTACCATGCCGACATGGCCGCCTACCGCGATGCCAAGCTGCGCCTCTTTACCGACCTGATCGCCGCGGG
>CAMDAL010000256.1 GCA_945888565.1 Devosia equisanguinis
TGGCGCGCGCGCTGCAGGCGGAAGACGTCCGCAACAAGCGCGGCAAGCGCATCGACAAGGGCTTTATCTACAAGCTGATCAACAGCCGCGTCTATCTGGGTGAAGCGGTCCACAAGGGCACATCTTATCCCGGCGAGCACGACGCCATCATCACCCAGGAGGTCTGGGACAGCGTTCACTCTATCCTGAAAGAGAGCCCGCGCGAGCGGCGCGCCAAGAACCGCAACAGTTCCGAAGCGCTGCTCAAGGGTATGATCTTCACCGACACGGGCGCCGCCATGACGCCGACCTACACTCGCAAGGGCGAGCGGCTCTACCACTACTACACTTCGATGGACCTCATCCGGAACCGTGACACGGCGAGTGACGCAGGACCGATGCGGCTTTCGGCAGCCATGGTCGACGGGGCCGTCATCGCCGAGATGCGGCGGATTGTTGGGTCGCCCGAGATTGCCGCGCGGGTGGTTGAGGCACAGCGGCGCGAAGGCGCGCCCATGGACGAGCGGGCGATCGTCGCCGCGCTCCATCGCTTCAACGACCTTTGGGATGCGCTCTATCCGGCGGAGCAGGGGCGCATTGTGCGGCTGCTCGTCGACAGGGTCACAGTCGGTCCGACCGGCATGGCCGTCGACCTGCGCAACACCGGCATCACTGCGCTGGTCAGGGACTTGGCCGACAGCACGCATCTGGAGGCCGCAGAATGACGCAAACGAACGACACGACCCGCGTGTTCATCCCGCTGACGCAGCGGCGGCGTAACGGTCGGCCCCGCATCCTGCCCCCCGAGCCCGACGCTCATTTCCAGTCCCGCAGTCAGGACGCGCACATCCTCAAGGCGCTCGGGCGCGCCTGGGCTTGGCGGCGGCGGCTCGAAACAGGTGAGGCAGCCACGATCCAGGAGATCGCGAAGGCCGAAGGCTTCACCGACCGCTTCGTCAGCCGCATGGTACGGCTGGCCTACCTGTCGCCGGATGTGTTGGAGCGCTTGGTGATCTCGCGCGACCCGCCATCGGTGTCGGTGACCCAACTCATCGACACGACGTACATGCCGTGGGCGGAGCAGATGGGGCGGGTGTTCGAGGGCAGGTAGGCGCCAGCTTCCAAGGCGTCATGATCCAGGCAATCTTGCCGACCGATGCATGGTTCCGCTTTGGTAGTTGCCCCGGGTAGCGATGCTTTTTGCTAAGGCGACAGCGAGTTTTCACGCGGCACCGGTGCAAACGTCAGTCCTTTCATCATGCTCTCCATCGCTTTCGATGAAGTCAGCATGTGGCCATCTGGTTGATATTACTACCGGAAATCGCCACAACGTCATCTCGCAGCGTCAAATCTTGTCGTTATGATAGCTTTCAAAACCAATCTGAACTCAATCGCAGGCTCAGCACCCACAATGTGATTGGCCGAAATGCGCCAGATCAAACCTCAATCCAGATTGGGTCGTCACTAGAGGCGCGCAAGGAGGGGGTCTTATATTAATGCGGTGGCTTGGATGGATGATTTTGGCGGCAGGCTTGCCCTGTTGCCTCATGGGTTTTGCGTTGGATCGTCAGGTCGCGGAAATGATTTCGGTGGTCAACTCAACTGCCACAACCGCAGAGAGTGCCTCTCGAAACGTGGCATGGATCCAAGACACCTACTGGCTCGCCCCTTACCTGCTGTGGATTGGCGGAGCACTGCTGGTGGTGGGCAGCCTGCTCGGCGTGATCAGTTTGCTCGTTGGCGATCATTCAAGCGACGAGGCCAACGGGCATCTACATCCCTGATGGCAGCTTCATAACGGTGGCTTGAGAAGGCGCTTACGGATCATGGCCAGCGTCTGGTCAGGGTAACCTTGAGGACCTCAGCCAGTACGGCGATCCGCTTGAGGTTGTGGAGGGGATGGTGGATTTCGAGTACTTCCGGGTCTGGCTGGTCGAAGGTCTGGGTTCCGGGTCCTAGTCCTTGGACCCGGTAGAACCTGTCTCGATTTGGTCCTGCCCGACCAAGGCCTAGCGCAACCACTCTGTCATTGGACTCCTTAAGCCTCCCTGGCGGCAGGTGTACTCCCGCCATGCATCCAAACACTCATTGGGAACGCGAGACGCACCATCCGTCCGTCGGACTTGTCGAACACCGGGGTTGTGTGGCGCGATCCGGCGTTGCATCACCAAAAAGGTCCTCGGCCAAGCCATAGGCGCTGTCGCATCTCGCATCTTTGCGCGAAGCGTCGACCCAAGTCTCTGCTCACGCAGGAAGCGCAGCCCTATACTAACAGTTCCGTCCTCAGGGCCTAGGCTTGTCATCCCCGTCCGGAAAATCGAACTTTGGCAGCTCCATCTCGGGCAACTCGATATTGATCTCTGGTTCGAGGCAGCGATTGCCGTCGGCGATCAGCCCTTTGGGGCATACGCAGGCAGTACCCCTCCGGTTGGGCACGGCGGGAGGACGGCACTGAAGTGCCTCATCCGCCTGCTCCTCCACCACCTCGACGCACCGTTTTCCCTGGGCAACAGTGCCCTTGGGGCAGATGCAGGCGGTGCCAGCCTTGTTAGGAACAGCAGGCGCGTTGCAGGAGATCAGATCGGGCTTGTCGGGAGAGCAGCCTCTCGGGCCGGCAATGGACTGGTCTGGACAGATGCAGGCGGTTCCGGTGCTATTGGACTTAGCGGGGGCACGGCACTGAAGCGTTTCGTCCTCCTGCTCGTCGGCCACCTCAACGCACCGCTTGCCCTCGGCAACCGTGCCCTTGGGGCAGATGCAGGCGGTGCCAGCCTTGTTGGGAACGGCGGGCGCGTTGCAGGAGATCGGATCGGGCTTGTCGGGCGCGCAGCCTCTCGGGCCGGCGATGGACTGGTCTGGACAGATGCACGCAGTGCCGGTGCTGTTGGACTGGGCGGGCGCCTTGCACTGCAGGTCGGGAATGCAGACACCCCGCTTGTTCAGCACCTTGCCATCGTCGCATTGCGGTTCTGGTTCGTCCGCAACAGGCTGCACTATCTGCTGGGTCGGGGCGGCGACGCTGAACGGCGCGCAGTTGCCCCAAGCCCCGCCATATGGAGACGTCGATGGATTGACGTCGGTCATTGCCGCGTTGAAGTCCGCCGGCTGCGGTGTCTTGCCATCGGCGACAAAGCAGTTGGTGTAGCCACTGCCGGCGGCGAGGGGCGCCGCCAGCGTGACGTTGAAGGTGATGCTCTGGTTGACTGGCAACGTCAGGTTGGCAGCACAGGTAGCGGGCGAGGTGGTGCCGCTCCAGCCGGAACTCCAGGCGCAGATTGGTGGCACGGCGGTATTGGAGATCGAGCCGATCGTCGCCGGGACTGGTGTTGTTCCGTTGCTGATGCCATCGCCGAACAGCACCGGTCCGTTGAAATCCTTACACTGCGCCTTGACGGTGATGGTGAAGGTGCAGGCGGGGCTGCCACCCGGCACGCAAACTTCGGGGAAAGCCGTCTTCTTGGTCACCCACAGGTACGAACTGCCGCAGTCTGTGGGGACGGTCGGCCCCCTGTCCTGGACGCAGATGTTGCTTGAGGCCTCATCATGCTCGTGCACCGGTCCGGTCACCGGGTTCGCCATGTTGTTGGGCACGGAGTTCACCGTGCTGTCCGACGCGGTAACCTGCGCAAAGTTGGAGAAGCACCGCCATGGCTCGGTCGGTGCAGGATTGGGCGACACGGTGACCTGGAAGGTCAGTGTCGCCGTGGCGCCGGCGGCTAGGCTGGGAATGGTCCAACTGATGGTGCTGCCCGTTACGGTGGCCGGCTGGCTGAACCCGATGGGGGTATTCAGCTCCGGGGGCAGAGCGTCCTCGACCGTCACGTTGGTAATGGCGACCGAAGCGGTGTTGGTCACCGACAGGGTGACGGTCACCTGCGGATCGGCGGTCAGTCCGTGGAAGTTGATGTAGTTCGGGCCAATCTGCTTTTTCAGATAGAGGTCGGGACACAATCCTTGCCCCAGCGCCGTCAGGTCGGCCCCGAGACTACTGTAGC
The DNA here is from genome assembly GCA_945888565.1 of Devosia equisanguinis. GTDB lineage: Bacteria > Pseudomonadota > Alphaproteobacteria > Rhizobiales > Devosiaceae > Devosia_A > Devosia_A equisanguinis_A. The sequence continues at coordinate 3,975 of CAMDAL010000256.1, forward strand.
TGCTCGCCTGGGTCGTGGTGCCGAGCAGCGCATTGAGATGGGTCGACACGTTACCGATGCCGATGCCGACGATGGGCGTGCCGGTGGCATAGATGGCGTTGACGGCAGAGATCGCTTCGTTGGTCGCGAGCACGGAATCCGTCGTGTAGGTGACGGCGTTGCCGCCATCGAGATACGCCGTCGGCGTACCGTCGGTGATGAAGACGATGATGGTATTGGGGCTCGGCAACAGGCCGAGCGCCGCGTTCATCGCCGCTTCCCAGTTGGTGCCGCCGCCTGCGTTGGGGTTGTAGCCGGCATTGACCGATCCGTATGTCGCGGTCGCCATCGGATATGACACCGTGGCGGCGTCGGAGAAGCGGATCACTGCGGCTTGGGAGCCGTTGGTGTTGAAGACGCTTGCAGCATTGGCTAGCGCATTGGTGACGTACCAGGTGGCGTTGGCGTCAGCGATCGAGCGAGACTCGTCGACAACGAAGATAACGTTCACGCCGCAAGTGGCGTTCAGCGGCGGCGGATCGTCTACGTCCTCAAACGGATCATCGGGCCCTTCGACGCCGGCACAGGCGCGGTTGTTGCCGGGTTCGGTATCCTCATAGCCCGAGGCAAGGGCAATGCCGACTTCGGCGCAGTTCTCGAATGGTCCCGCGCCCTCGGTGGAGGCGGTCAGCACCACCTGGCTCGTGGCGCCCGTCGCCATCACCCCGGTGCCGGTGTACTGGCAGGTCAGCGTTGCCGGTCCGATGATTGGGAGCGGCGTACAGCTCCAGTCGGAGCCGGTCGCAGCGCTGATGGTCATGCCGGCAGGGACCGCGTCGGTCACCGTCACCGCCGAGGTGGCATCGAAGGGCGCACCAACATTGGTCACCACCAGCGTGAAGGCGCCGACGCCGTCGACCGGTCCTTGCGTCTCCTCGAAGCTCTTGGTGATCGAAACATCGACCGGATCTGAATCCTCGCCGGTGAACTCCGTGCAGCTCTCATCCAGCTCGACCCCATCGAGGAGAAGCGTGGCGCAGTTGGTGGTCTCAACGAGAAAACCGGGATCTGGGAGTTCCACTTCCACATCGATGGTCGAGCTGTTGCCGGCCACGCTCAGACCCGGCCAGTCGATCGAGCAGATTGCGGGATCGGTAGCGGCGAACGGCGGCTGGTCGCAGGTCCAGGCATCGGCCGAGCCGACGGAGACAATCGTGTCGTTGAATGGCGTGCTCGAGCCGAATACCACGCCCTCGTTGACGGACAGCAGGCCGTTGAACGGCACGCCGTTGGACGTGACCTCGATCTGGCACTGGCAGCGCGGCTTGCCGGTCAACGGGTCGATGGTGCAGGCTTCGCAGGTCTTCTCGATCTTGAATTCCGGCTCCGGGCACTCCTCTGGATCGGTGCAGAGTTCCGGATCGTCCGGTCCATCCGGCGGATCGCCGCTGATATAGGGCGGATCGAGCGGATAGCCGGCGCCGCCATACTCGGACACGTAGGGCAGGTCCCCACCACATCCGGTTCGATAGACCGCAACATCGCCGACATGCCCGTCCACCTCGGCGTCGTCGGTGCGCGGCTCAAGATCGACCATGTAGCTGGCCCAGGGCGGTGTGTTTTCAGGCTTGACCGGTCCGGCCGGCATCACCTGCAGGCCGTCGATCGCCAGCGGCCCTCCGGCCAGCAACTCATCCGCCAGATCGGGCGCCAGCCGCAGGTCGTCGCCGGTCGTGAGCAGCGATGCCTCGCAGTAACCGAGGTCGAGCAGGCCGTCGCGGTTGAAGCCGTAGTCGAGATCGACGCCGCCACTGGTCTGGCGATGCTCACCGCCGAAACCGATCGGATACTCTTCCGGTTCCTCGATCCAGCGGCTTGGCGTTTCCGGATCGTCCGGGCTCTCGAGCCAGTAGCGATAGAGCCGCGACTGGCCAGGATCTGCAAAGCCGGTGTAGTCGTAGGTCGAGCTGATCGCGCCGCGCTGAGCGAGGATCATCCCGCCCTTCTCGGTGAAGACGATGTCGCTGACCGGCAGTTTCTCAGGACGCTTTGGGACATCCAGTTCCCACTGCGGATCGTCGCCAAAGGCGCCGGTCTCCGCG
>CAMDAL010000257.1 GCA_945888565.1 Devosia equisanguinis
AATGGTGCTCACCCTCGAACGCGCCGGTCTCATCACACGCCAGTCCGGCGCCGCACCAAGCATCCAGATCATCGTCGCCCCCGAGGCCCTGCCAATCTTGCGCTGACGCCCTACCAACCCGTCAGAACCTCTGTGCACCGGTACTAGTCCGCGACCCGGATCGGATCATCCATCAGGCTGAATTCCTTGATCTTGGTCGTATCGGGAGCCCGACGCAGCGCGCGCGTGGTGGCGAAATCGTCTTTCTCCTGCTGGCCGAGAGCCTGCTCGTCGGAGATGGCGGCATCGATCAAGGCAACTTCGTGCTGGATGCGGATGACCGTCTTGGCATCGCCTGCACTGGCTGCCGCACGGCGTTCCGATACAAGCGCGGCGCGCAGTGTCACCAACGCGTCGGTATCTTTCTGGCTCACTATTCTGAACTCCCGGGCTCGGCTCACAGGCTGCGCCGCGATACCAACCCGCGCATACCCTATCGGTTGCGTAGCATGATGGTCAAACCGCGCGATCTTGCTACTCTCTGCATCCACCCGCCGGAAACACCATGCCCGCCGACCTGACCGCCACCCTGATCGACTGGATACGCTCCCTCGGCATTCCGCTGTTCGCCGCCGTCGTAACGCTGGGCCTGGGCTGGTACCTGTCGCGTGCCGCCTCGCGACTGATCATGCGGCTGTTGCCGCGCGCCTACGGCCTCGACCGGAACTTCGCGCCGCTGCTGTCGCAGGCCGCCCGCTATGGCATCATCATCTTCGCGCTGGTGACGGCGCTGAGCTTCATTGGCGTCCCCATTGCCTCGATCTACGCGGTGCTCGGCGCGGCCGGACTGGCGATTGCGCTGGCGTTGCAGAACACCCTCGCCAACATCGCGGCGGGAATCATGCTGGTGTGGCTGCGGCCGATCGCGATCGGCGAGTACATCGTCGGCGACGGCGTGGCGGGCGTGGTGGTGGAAATCGGGCTGTTCGGCACGCGGCTGCGCTCGACCAGCGGGCTCTACATCTTCACCCCCAACCTGAAGCTGTGGAACAGCGCGATCACCAACCACAGCCGCGAACCGCGCCGCCGAATCGACGTGAACATGACAATCCCCGATTCGACCGACCTGGGTGCCGCGCGCCGCGCCATCCTCGAGGTTGCCGTCGCCGATCCGCGCGTCCAGCCCGATCCGCCGGCGAGCGTGCATGTGGAGACCTTCTCGGGCGACAAGATCGTGCTGCAGCTGCGGGCCTGGGTCCCGACGCCCAGCTACCTCGATGCCCTGCGCGACATCACCGAGAAGACCAAGCTGTCACTCAACCGGCTGCTGAGCGGCTCGGCCCAGGAAGCCGAGGTGACCCTCGCCGCCGACCCGCACACCATGATGCCGTCGGAGCAGACTCCCAACCTGTAGTGCGCAACGACATCGGCGGCAGGGCGTTGGCTCGACAGGATTGGTCTGCACCAGTGAGCCCATGGAATATTCGCAGCTTCTGAACTTCTCCACCGTCTGGATCGCCGACAACGTCACGCGCATCCTGACGGCCTTCCTGATCCTGTTCGTCGGCTTCTGGCTTGCCGGCCTGATGTCGCGGCAGATTCGCAACCTGCTGCCGCGGACCCGCCGGGTCGACAACACGCTCGCCCCGCTGCTGTCGCAGATCGTGCGGTACGGCATCATCGTGGTCACCGTGGTGATTTCGCTGAGCCAGTTCGGCATCCAGACCACATCGATCCTGGCGGTGCTGGGCGCGGCGGGGCTCGCCATCGCGCTGGCGCTGCAAGGCACGCTCAGCAACATCGCCTCCGGAGTGATGCTGATCTGGCTCAGGCCGTTCAGCGTCGGCGAGTATGTCGATGCCGAGGGCACTGCCGGCACGATCATCGAGGTGGGCCTGTTTGCCACCGAGCTCAAGACCTACGACGGCATCTTCATCTTCGTGCCGAACTCGCGACTGTGGGACGCCCGGATCACCAACTACTCGCGGCAGCCGAAACGCATGGTGGAGACCAAGATCAGCATCGCCTACGATTCGAGCCTGCCCAGGGCGCGCGAGGTGCTGCTGGACGTCGCCAAGGACCCACGGGTGCTGTCCGACCCTGAGCCGATGGTGTTCGTCGCGGCGCTGGGCGCCAGTTCGGTCGACCTGGTGATGCGCTCGTGGGTGATGTCACCGGACTGGTGGCGCACCAATGTCGATTTCCACGAGCGCGCCAAGCTGGCCTTCGACGCCGCGGGGATCGAAATCCCCTACGGCAAGCTCGACATCAACATCCGCAACGGTCAGATCCAGATACCTCAGGCCTGACCGGCAAACGTCAGGCGTGGCCGTCGAGGCCCCGGAAGGCTTCGTTGCCCCAGATCGCCTCGACCTGCTGGTTCTTGCCGCAGCCGATGCGATAGCGGGCGTAGTGCTCGGCGCGGGTCAGGCCGTTCTGCAGCTTTTCGTCGCCCTTCCAGAAGTCCTGGTGGTAGTCCTCGGCCGGCCAGAAGGTGGGTGCCATCTCGATGGCGGTGGCGACCGGCTTGCCGAGCGCTTCGGCGGTTGCGTCCTTGCCGGCCTGCGCCTGCTGCAGCTCCTCACCGGTCGCCGCGTAGATGGCGGTGGTGTAGCTCTCGCCGTAGTCGCAGAACTGGCCGCGCGTCTCGATCGGGTCGATCATGTGGAAGAACGTGTCGACCAGCTTCTCGTAGCTGGTGACCGACGGGTCGTACTCCACCCGCACCGCTTCGCGGTGCCCGGTGGTCTCGGTGACGACCTGCTCGTAGGTCGGGTTGTTGACGTGGCCGCCGATGTAGCCCGAGGTGGTCGAGATGACGCCCGGCGCGTGGTCGAAATCGCTCTCGATCGACCAGAAGCAGCCGCCGGCGAAGATCGCCACCGCGGTCTCGGCGCCCTGCGCGCTGGTCATTGCCATCGCACCCATCATGGCCACCGCGAGGGCCAGCTTGTTCTTGTGCATGAGGTACCCCTTGAGGAAACTTGTGGCGACTATCTGAACCCGCCCCGGCTCACGCACAACACAAACAAACGTGCGGCTTCGGCGCTGTAACCTCTGGGGTGGATGGGGCGAATAAACCCGGTTGCGACGAAGCGCGGAGCCGCTAGTGTTTGCGCCATCATGCGACCTCTTCTTACCCCCATCGCCCAGGGCCTGCCCGATACCGTGCCGTTTACCGGGCCGGAGGCGCTGGAACGCCGCATCGGCGTGCCGTTCCGCGCACGAGTCGGCGCCAACGAGAGCGGCTTCGGGCCATCGCCCAAGGTGATCGAGGCGGTCCGCGCCATGGCGCCGGACATGTGGATGTATGGCGACCCCGAAGTGTTCGAGCTGAAGGCGGCGCTCGCGGCCAAGCTCGGCGTGCCGCTCGCCAACGTGGCGGTGGGCGAGGGTATCGACGGGTTGCACGGGTTGATCGCGCGGCTGGTGATCGCGCCCGGCGATGTGGCCGTCACGTCGCTCGGCGCCTACCCGACCTTCAACTACCACGTGGCGGGGTTCGGCGGCCGCATCGTCTTCGTGCCGTACTCCGGCTATCGCGAGGACCTCGGTGCACTGGCCGAGGCGGCGCGGCGCGAACGGGCCAAGGTGATCTACCTTTCCAATCCCGACAACCCGATGGGAACCTGGTGGAGCGCGGCGGAGATCTCCGCCTTTGTCGAGGCGGTGCCGGAAGAAACGCTGGTGCTTCTCGACGAAGCCTACTGCGAGACGGCGCCTGCAGGCACCCTGCCCGCGCTGGACGTCTACCGGCCAAACGTCATCCGGACAAGGACCTTCTCCAAGGCTTACGGCCTCGCCGGGATGCGGATCGGCTACGCCATCGGCGAAGCTGGCTTCATCAAGGCGTTCGACAAGGTCCGCAACCATTTCGGCGTGACGCGGGCGAGCCAGGTATCGGCTGTTGCCGCACTGGGCGACGAGGCATGGCTGCGGGACGTCGTCGAGCGGGTGGCAGCGGCACGGCAGCGGCTCTATGGCATCGCGGGGGAGAACGGGTTGGCCGCGGTGGAGTCGGCGACCAACTTCGTGGCGATCGACTGTGGGCGCGACGGCGGGTTTGCGCTCTCGGTGCTGCAGGCGCTGGAGCGGCGCGGCGTGTTCGTGCGCAAGCCGATGGCGCCGGGTCTCGACCAGCACATCCGCATCAGCGTCGGGCCCGAGGCCGAGATGGACGTGGTGGCGGCGGAACTGCCGCTGGCGCTGCGCGAGGCGGCGGCCGGGTAGATCAGGGCGTTGGACCGGCCAGCGACAGTTCGGCCAGCAGCCCGCGATGGTTCGAGCCCATGGCGTCGTCGAGCGCCTGGATCGACGTGATGTAGAGCGGCCCGCGCGTCCACATGTTGTCGATCGGCACGCCGAGCGGCCCGAGGCGCACCGGCCAGGTGGCGGGATAGGCGGGGCCCGGGATCAGCTTGTTGGCGCGCGCGAGGCGATCGATGTTCCGCGACCAACCGGCCGAGTTGAAGTCGCCGGCCAGCACCAGCGGCCCCTCGGTCCTTCGGATGGCGCCACCCATGATGTAGGCCTCGCCCTCCGACACGTCGTCGAAATAGGGCTTGGTCATGTGCGCGCCGACGATTTGCACCGTCTCGCCGGCGATGACGGTGGTGGCGGTGATGAGGCGATTGTCCCAGATGCGGCTCATCGAGGTCACCCGCGCCTCGGTCAGCGGCGTCTTCGACAGCAGGAACATGTCACAGGACCCGCGCGCCGGGCACTGCGTCCGATAAGGATAGGTGGCGGCCAGTTGGGCGGCGAATGGCTGCACCGGACCGGCCTCCATCAGCAGCACGAGGTCGGCGCCGGACTGCTCGATGAAGCCTGCAATCTTGCGCCCGCTGCCCATGTTGGATTGCAGCAGGTTGAAGCTGAGCATCCGCAGCAACGGCTTGCCAGGCTGCGCCACGACGACCGCCCGTGCCTCCTGCTGGCGATAGATCAGGAGCCCGCCCTGCCCGATGCTGACCGCTGCGACCGCGAGGAAGAGCACCGCCCGCCACCATGCGGCGGTCACCAGCAGCACCACCACGAGCGCGACAAGGGCAGCGCCGAGATGGAAGCGCAGCGACTGCAGCAGCGCCTGCCCCGGAATCCCGAAATCGTAGCTGACCAGCACCAGCAGCCCGCACAGCATCAGCGCGAACGCCGTAAGGGCTCCCCTCAACTCACGCAGCAGCGGCACTCGATGCTCCATTCCTGAGGCGCTATGAGCGCCGACTGACGTGTTTGATACCGCTGCTCTGGTTCACAGAGCATTGCTCACCCAAGGGGCCATCAGATGTCAAAGTGCTCCTGGGCAGCTTGTTCGACGCAGTTTACATCGACCGTCCACCGCGCTCGTACCGCCGGATGCCCGCTCTCAGCATCGCCGAAGACATAGCCAAGCCTCCCCGTGGCCGGATGCAGGTGTACATCGATCGATGCGAACCAGTCCCTCATGCTGACCATCAACACGCGCGCCTGGGGTGGCGCGAACACTGCCAGATGCATCGCGGAACCGCCAAGCCCCGCGACCAGGCGCGCACCCTGCATAAGTGCGATCTGGGTCTCGAACGGCAGGGTCTCAGGATGAATGACAGCAAACCCCAAGCCGGCGAACAACGCTTCTACGGCCGCTTCCTCGGCGAGTTTGCGGCGGTCAATCCTGGCCCTCGACAGGAAGATGCGTTCTGGTCGGTCGGAAATGTCAGACTGGCGGCCAAGTTCACCGATCCGTCTGAAGGCTTCGCGTGCCAACGGATGGGGGTAGGTGCCGACCTGAAGCGGCATGTCCGGCAAGTATGCGACATTGCAGTGGAGTGGATAGTAGACGCGACGCCAGCGAGCGGGGTCTATGCCGAGCATCTCACCCATCATCATCAGGCCACGGGTAAGTTTTTGCGAGGTAACGATCTGAACCTCAGGAGGGGCGTCGGCAGCCAGCATCAGCCGCGGCACAACCTCAAGAAAGGTATGGCCAAAGTGATGCCACCGGGCATCGGCCGAAAACAAAGGTTGGTCGGTGTGCTCAACCTGTCTTCCCAATCTCGGGGCCGGGATGA
>CAMDAL010000258.1 GCA_945888565.1 Devosia equisanguinis
GATCCAGATCGCTTCGATCTCGACGCCAACAACAAGGCAATCGCCCGCGCCATCCGCCGCTCAAAAGGCAGCTACCGGTTCCGAAACCAGACCTGAAAACCGGCCATCTCGGTTGTCGTCAGGCGGACACCGAAATTGTCGTTGCACACGACCACAACCTCCGGCTCCGGCCGTTATATGCCGTTGTCCGTCTTCGGTGCCAAACAGTTCTCCTACGGCGTGCGTGGGAAGATCTGGGGACGTGCGCAGATCTTCCGCTCGGCCTTCGTGGTTAACCGCCATGGCAACGGCGCGTTCAAGCGTAAGGACAACGCCCTCTTGCCGATCGAAAGCTATGGGGTCCAGCGGTCCCATGGAAATGCTGCGCAACGAAGCGCACGCTACCTGGACCGAACAGCACCCCCGCGTGCTGGATCGCACCCCGTTTTGACCGGCCAGTCGGCATAGCCGAGAAGGCATAGGCATGCGCCTATGAGTACAAGTATGTCCAAGAGTTCCGACGAGTCGTTTCGACGGGTCGAGCCATCACCTCCGTGCAGCGCCGCGGGCACCCGGGCCGGGCCGTCCCGGGCGTTCAGGAGCCCGCTCACCCAGCGCGTGCTATTGACGGCCAGCCAGCGGTCGCGCCCGCGATCAAGCTGAACAAACAGATAGCCTGGAAACCGCGGCGCATGTTTGTTGATGAACTGTCGCGCGTGCCGAACCGTCCTGAGCATCATTGGTGCAAACACCGAGAAGCCCTGTCGCTCGAGGTGCGCCTTGGCGAGCGCATCGGCGTGCGGCTGCAGCGCCACTGCATACCAATAGCCCGAGCCATCAGAGGTCGGTGCCACCTGTGGGGGCATGTTCAATTCTTGACCCTCACAGCAAGGACGTCGGCGCCCTGGGTTCGAACGGGTGGCACGTCTGGCGATTGCGTCACCGTGCACCAAATCCGGTGAGCATGGTCCGGATCGTTCTGAGCAGAATTAGGGCATCGAGCCAGGGCGAGAAGTGCTTGATGTAGTAGAAGTCGTAGTGCAGCTTTTCGAGCACATCATCGACCTTATGGACATGCCCCTGGTTGATCTGGGCCCAGCCTGAAATGCCCGGCCTGACGATGTGACGGTAGCGATAGAATGGCAGTTCCTTCTCATACCACTGCGAAAGCGCCGCCGCCTCGGGCCGGGGGCCGATCCAGCTCATCTCGCCCTTGAGGACGTTGATCAGTTGCGGCACCTCGTCGATGCGCGAGCGGCGCAGCCATTTGCCGAGCCGGGTGATGCGCGGGTCATCTGCCTTGGTCACCGCCGATTCCCGGTCGTGACCGTTGGTTTCGGCAGTCATGGTTCGAAACTTGTAGACCGTGAAGGGCCGGCCGCGGAAGCCGATGCGGGTCTGCCTGAAGAGCGCCGGCCCGGGGCTGTCGAGCCAGATCCACAGCCCGACAACGAGCAAGAACGGCATCGCCATCAGCAGGGCGACCAGCGCCCCCAGCCAGTCAATCACCTGCTTGACCTTGAGGTATAGGGCGTCGGGATTAAGGGAGCCGAGGGTGTTTTGCGAGAGGTGCTCGATCTCGACGCGCCCGGTCAGCGCTTCATGCACCTGCTTGAAGTGAAACACCCGGATCCCGGACACGGCGCAGTCGGCGATGAAGCGTTCCCAGTCCTCCGACAGATCTGCTCCGAGGTCGACGACGAGGCCGGAGACCCGAGACGCCGGCAGAACAGGGCTTTCGAGCTGCACCCATAAGGCGCCGGCGAGCCCGGTGAGCTCGCCCGCCCGTCCGTCCGGCAGAACGGCGAAGCAGGGAATACGGTATCTCGCCGTCACCGACTGCAGCAGGAACAACCACAGGACTGTCAGGCCCAAGCTGATTGGAAACAGGTACCGGTTATACTCGATGCGGGCAAACAGCATCACCAGCAGGACCGCAGCGAAACTGGCCAGCATAACCGGCACCAGGTAATAGCCCTCACGGGCTCCCGGGAGTGATCCGATCTGGCGCAGGCTCAGCATGCCGACGAGCATCGCCAGGCTCGAGGCGACCGCAGTATTGAACTGAACGGGGACGAACCACCCGTCAATTTCGCCGCCCCAACGCAGGGTTACCGGCAGAACGATGGCGATGAGCAGCGCGCTCACATACTGGAAACGAAGCCGCACCAGCTCGCCCAGCCAGTTGCGACTAGCGCGTTCCAACTTTGTGGCCGATTTTACATCGTTCTCGTAGGACATATGTCGCACCAACCCGAATTCGATCTACCAACCAATATGTTAGGCTAAAGCACCCGATTCCTTACCAATTACATTGCGACAGGGACTGCAAGTCACAAACTAAATTCTGACTTGAGCTTTAATGTCGGCCATTCCTCGATCGGACTATATTTTGTGAGAAGACGACCGCATTGAGAATGGTGAACACCAATGCCAGAGACAGGTTGCGCAGCGGGTATTCCACGGCGCTGTGGATGAGGACGAAGGCGATGGCGCAGAAGGCCGCAGTGCGAAGCGGGGTCCTTGGCAACCGCCACATGGCCAGCAGCAACAGCGCCAGATAGGCGACGAGCAGAATTGCCGCCACAACCCCTCCCTCGAGAACCAGCTCCAGGTACTCGTTGTGGGCGTGATTGATGAAGGACGTCCGGATATCGGAAGCAGCCTCCACGCCGGGGTAAACCAGATCGAAGGTGCCCAGACCTGAACCGTAGGGCAGATGGGAAACCACAGCCTCAACGGTGTTGCTCCATATCGACGTGCGGTCCAACGGGTCATCGGCCCGAAACTCCAGCACATTACCGGGATTGAATGACAGCACGACCATCCCTGCCACGCCTAAAAGGACGAGCAGCGCCCGCCAGAGAGCAGGCATGCGCACGATCAGGGCATAGGAAAAAACCGCGCATCCCATCGACAGGAACACGCCGGCCACCGAGCGGGTGGCGAAACTCGCGAGCACGATTGCCGCGACGGCAATCAGTGACAGGAGTGGTTTGCGGATGGCGACGAACTGGTAGATGGCGAGCGGAATGCTGATAAACATCAGCGTGGCGAAGTGGTTGGCGTTGGCGAAAAATCCGGCGCTGGCGACGTAGGGCAGATATCCGGGGCTCAAGTCGGCGGCACTTCGCGCCGCGAACTGAACCAGCCCGAATACGATGTTCGCGAGAATTCCGAGGTACAAGAAGGGCAACAGGCGGTTAAAGTCGTTCTCGCTGAACCGGCTCAACACCAGGAAAAGCACCGCCGGTGGCAGCACGAACAGCAGCGCTTCGGCGGTCCGCTCCCACGACAGGGTCCACGCCAGCGGACCGGGGAGGGGTACAGTCTGAAGGTCAGAAGAATGGTGGATGAGGCCGCCCAGCGGCAGCAGCTGGATGACAAGCAGTCCCGTGACGCCGGCGAGCAACAGAGTGACGGCCCGCCAATACCCGTTCGGCCGCGACCAGTCGACGAGGGCAGGCAGTGTCGCCAGCGACAGGATCTGGATGATCGTGGTGCTCGGAAGCCCGCGGACCGAACTGCCCGCCAATAGCAGCGCCACGATGAGGAGAAGGCCCACAACGGCCGGCCGGAGGTCCAGCTGGCCGGAGGTGGCGGGAGCTAAAGCCTGGTTAAAGCGAGGTTGTCGAATTTGACTTCCCCCTGATAGCGGTCGCGCCAGCTTTCGGTTCGGACCTCGGTATCGAGGCTGATGACTTGCATCGGGCAACCGGTGGCAGGCACCTCAAGTTCGGCCTGGAGTTGAGTGCTCGAAAAGGTACCCGAAGGTACATCCAGCGTGGCCAGGACCGCACCCCCTCCACACCGAATGCTCCAGAACAACTCCTTGGGCGCGTTGAGGGCCGTCGCCGAGGCCTGTACGGACAGGCTGTACCGCCCGAAAGGCAGCACGGTATTCTGGCTGACAATACCGGGGCGGGCCGGCGAATCGAGAAAACGGACGCGGAGCCCCTCATCAGCCTCTTCCCCTAGCCTCACCTCGGTTGCACCTGGCTTCTGAGCGCGCCAGCCAAAATATGTCCGGCTCAGTGGCAGTTTGAACGCCCCATCGAACACATAAGCAGACGCTTCGGCCTCCTGCGCCGTCATGGTGCTGAGGAAAAGCCCGTATGCTTCCGTAAAGGCTTTGTTGCCCACCAACGCAGCGATGACCGTGTCTCGCTCGGCGATCCAGGTTGGTTTCGTCCTCACATCATCTGGCGATGACGCAATGAGGTTCCGCAAAACACCAAGGGCGGCGGGGTCCCTTGCCAATGCGGCAACCGCTCTGCCTCGCCAGGGGGGCATTTCGTTTAGCTTGTTTTGGAGAAGCACCGCCGCTTCTTGATTTGACGCCGCTACCAGAAGGATGGGCTCCACCTGTTCCCAATAGCTGGGCCAGCGTCGCAGCAGCAGGTCAATGTTTTCGAGCGAGCCGGCAGTATCGGCTTCCTGCAGACGGGCCTGGGCGGTCCGAAGCAGCGCGTGAAGTTCCGACTTCGAGTGCTCGAGGGCCACTTGGTACAGCGCTTGGGCCCCCTCCTTGTTGCCGCCACGCTCCTCTACGGCACCGAGAATACTGTATCCCCTCGCATCAGCAGGCGACCAGGAGATCATGCGACCCGCCAAGTCGGTAAGTAGAGGGAGATCGGGCTGCTTCTGTCCATTGAGTTCGCCCACCACGAAATTCACAGTGGCTTCGCTGCTGGTGGGATTGAACGTCAGAGCGAAACCCGGGTCCGTTGCTTCATTGTTGCGGCTCACGGCGCTCAAGCAGAGGCCGCAAATGCCGATCGTACAAGCGACCCACAGCGCCACGGACTTTGCTCGTCTTCGCACTGGGTTTGTCAGCTCCGGTCTCCTCTATTGCCCTCGCCCCTTCGTCAGCCCCGTAAGCGTAGTAGCCTTCATACATATAGCGGTAGGAGTAGCTGTACTCGATCTTGGCAACATCAAACTTGCCCAGCATGGCTCCGATGATGTTGCCCCCGGCAGACTGCAACCGCTTCAGTGCCGCACGCGCGGCTTTGCGGGGCGTCTGATTGGCTGCGACGACGAGCATCGTTGCCTCGGCCAGACGCGACAGGATAAGGGCATCGGAAAGGCCGATTACGGGGGGGCCATCGAGGATCACCATGTTGTAGCCCTTCATGGTGCCTCGGAGCACCGCGCCCATTCGGGCCGACGAGAGCAGATCGGCAGGATTCGGTACCATCGGACCTGTGGCCAGGAATGTCAGGTTTGGCTGAGTGGCGGAGGTATGGAACAGCTGCGGTATTTCCTGCGTCTCGACGGTGTTGGTGAGCAGGTTCGTCAGACCCATGGTGTTGGTGACCTTGAACACCCGATGCAGGCTGGGGCGACGAAGGTCACAGTCGACTAGCAGCACCTTGTTGCCGATCGCAGCAAACTCCTCGGCCAGCTTGTAGGCGCTCGTCGACTTTGACTCTCCCGGCTCGGAGCTGGTTACCAGGAGCGTCTGTGGCGCCCCGTCGGTGCCGGAAAACTGCAGGGACGTTCGCAAGGAGCGGTAGGCCTCCGAGATCGCCGACCTTGGGTCGGCCAGACCCTCCATCAACTTGTCACCTTCGGCCTTTGGCACAATGCCCAGGACGGGAAGATGGAGCTCGGACTCGATCTGGTCAGGGATGCCGAACTTGTTGTTGAGCAGTTCCAGCACATAGATCGCGGCAGCGCTCAAGGCGGCCGAAGCGCCGAAGAACAGCAGGACGTTTCGGAAAAGGCTGGGTTCGAAGGGCGCTTTTGGTGGGACAGCGAAGTCGACGATCTCGACGTTCGTGCGCTTCATGTCGCCAACGACGCCAAGTTCGTTTCGCTTGCCCACGAGGCTATCGTATTGGGTGCGGTAGGACTCTACTTCGCGCTTCAGGATGGTGTACTGGATATTCTTGTCGCGAAAGGCGACCTGTTCGGCGTCGAGTTCAGCGAGCTTGCGACGCAGGTCAACCTCTTCCTGGATCGAGGTCTGGTAGGCGATCTTGATCGAGTTGGCGATAACATCCACTTCGGACTGAAGTTGCCG
>CAMDAL010000259.1 GCA_945888565.1 Devosia equisanguinis
TTCGTGATCAGCCAGATCGTCGACAACATAGAAACGGCACGCGTGAACGCCGCCAAGACGCGGCCGGCTCAGACCGCTCTCGCTGTAGGAGAGGACGAGGAAAATGAGCTCGGCGCCGACGAAAAGCCCAACACGACCCTCGGTTCCGCTGTCACCTCGGAACACGAAATGGTCTTCTTCGACATTCTTGCCGTCTACAGGACCCGGTCGCTTTTTTGGGCTGGAATGGTGCATCCGAAGAGCCCACGAGGCCGGCGGCTGAAAACAGTGGCGAGAGCTGCAAGGTTGCTGAAGGGCGCACTTACTGAACTCACGAACGACGAGTTTCTCGCCGATGACGTAGCGTTCGATCGTCAGAGGATCGTTATCGATGCGCTTGGTGATATTGCTTCGGCTCGCAGCAATGACCTCGACGAGGAAACTCGCGCTCTCGCCGACAGGTTGAAGGCCCGCTTGCTGTCCCAGAAGGCCGCACTGCAGCGTGTACTGCCTCGCCGCCATTTCGATCTCGCGTTTGCGCTGACGTCGGCGGCGAGCGCTGACGACTTCAAGAGCCCTGATGAAAGCTCGCGTGATGCCCCTGCACTGGAGCTCGTCGTCAACCTCACGATTTGGTGGAAGGACGTGACGGGAGCAGACCCCGTCTTTTCGGACAAGGGCGGCCCGTCACCGGTTGCTGGGAAGTCTTCGCCTTACATCATATTCATGAATACGGTTTTTGGGGCGCTACCAGTGGACGTGCGCCTCGACCATAGCAGGGGCCACTTTGGGGTCACGAAGAGTGCCCTTGCCCGCCGCTGGCAGGAATATCAGGTCCACGTCTCCGACTTGCATATGCTAGGCGGGCTTGTTGACGCGCTTCAGCATAATGCGGCATCCGACCCAATAGTGGAGTGAGGTTGTGCTCACTCTCAATCCGTTAGAAGCGCGGAGTGGGACGATAGGCCCAAGCGAGTGCAGGTAAGTGCAAGGCCCCTTCAATGGAGCCTTCCAATGCCAGCAAATCCTTTCCCCCAACCCGGCCCGCAGAGTAAGGCCGCTATCCTCGCCAAGAGCGGACTTTCACCGCTAGTGGTGAGCGTCCCCGCTGCTTCGGCCATGATCGGACTGTCCGAGAACGCGGCGGCGCCGCTGTTTCGGACCTATAACATTCCGGTTGTCCCCGTTGGCCCGACCCGCCGAGTTATTCGCGTCGCCGACCTTGAGCGTCTCCTTGCCATTCTTGCAGAGGAGGCCGCGTGATGGCCGCCTCCTTTGAGAAGATGACAACCAAGGCCGCAATCCGGGTCAGTGGGGCGACATTCGACGGCCCCGTCGGCAAGCGCCTGGAGCGCAACCCCGAGGGCACCGCGGTCATCAAGACGCCGCTGCTCGACCAGCGGCGCAGCCCGGCGGCCGTCGTGAACCCGAGCTTATTTTCCGCGACGGAGACGTTTGACCACATTCTGAGCCTCGGGCCCGAGACAATTCTGTTCTGCGGGACCTTTGCGGCCGAACTGATGAGCGGCACGGTGGTGCCGACATACGTTCTCGAGCAAGCGCACCGCGCCTTTCCACCTGACGAGATGCCCGAGTTCGTGACGGCGACCAGGGACAACCTCGCGTTTCGTGAGGGGCCCGGCATTCTGGTCATCGATATCGATAAGCCGAGGCCAACCGCCGACGGAACGCCGGTCTGGCCGTCGGAACAGCAGCTCCAGTCGACGCCCGATGAAGCTGAGGAGGCGGTGCTGTCGCTGCTGCCAGAAGCAGCGGGGTGCCCGATCCTGATCATGCCGAGCGCCGGTAGCATGATCGTTGATGCCGCAACCGGTAAGGAATTGTCGGGTCCGGGCGGCTGGCACGTCTACATCGTGATTTCTGACGCCAGTCAGATACCACGCATCCTGAAGCTCATCGAGATGCGCGCATGGGCGAAGGGTGTGCACTGCCACGCCCGGATCAGTGCAGGCGGCAGTCTTCTGTTCCGTAGCCTCGCCGATCAGGCTATGGCCCGTCCGACGCAGCCCATCTACCTGGTCGCCGACCTGGGCCCGGGGCTCGCCCGTGCGGCCGGCGGGGTCAAGATCAGCAACGCAGACGGCCCGTATTTCGACCCCGCGACGGCAGTGCTCTCAGAGGAGCACAAAATCGCCGCGGCGGAACGGATGGCCGAAGCGCGGGCTGCTCTGAAGCCCGCCGCTGCCGAGGTCAAGAAACGGCGCAAAGCCCAAGATGTAAGCGCCGCGGTTGGGCGCGGTGTTACCCGTCCGGCGGCAGAGCGAGCGGCCGAGCGCAAGTTCGAGGACGATGTGCTGCTGGGTTCCGACGTGGTGACCTTCGCCGATGGCGAGCAAGTGACCGTTGCCCGGCTACTCGGGCCCGAAGGTGCTGCCTACGACGGTCGTCAGTGCCTCGACCCTGTCGAGCCAGACTATGATGGCGGGCGCCTGGTCGGCATGTTCTACTGGAACAACGGTCTGAACCCGATTGTTTACAGCTTGGCCCACGGGTCGCATTCATTAAGGCTGCGCCACGACGACATCACAGCGAAGGAGGCACTCCAGGGAGCCGGGGCCGACAGCCACAGTCTCGCGGGCGTTGTCGCGACGGCTGACGTCGACGGAGTGACCGAGACGCAGCTTATACGCGCTGCAGCCAAGACGCTCGGCCTCGGCAACAATCTCAAGCCCTTCAGAGACCTAGTCGAAACCCATCGCCGCCGCATGGCGGATCAGATGGCGGGTTTCGCGGATGCCCAGGATGGAAATTTCACCAGTCAGGAGATTTTTCCCCTCGATCAGCCCCTCAAGCGCTCCACTTTCCCTCGGGTGTCTGTGACTTCAAAAGGACAGGCGGTCATTCTGGACCACCAGGACAACGTCGAGCACATGCTCAATGCGTACGCCCTGGCGATCCGCTACAATGTCATCACGAAGTCGATCGAACCCAGTCACGCAACCCATGCATTTTACGGCGACAACGCCGATATGGCGCTGAACTCCCTGTTGCTCAGCCTCTGCTCCCTCAACGGCGTTCCCAAAGACAACCTCGGCACGCACATGATCTGGCTGGCCAACAAGAACGCTTACAACCCGGCCACGGACTATTTCAAACAGCTCGATTGGGACGGCAAGCCGCGTTTCGACCAACTCGCCGACGCTATGGACGCAAGCGACCGGGCAGTGGCGCGCGTGGCTGTGCGCATCTTCGCGCTGCAGTTATGTGCCGCCGCCGACCACGCCCAGACCGCCATTGCCCTGCACCCTGACTACCGCCCGCATTTCGAAAGCGTGCCGGTGTTCGTCGGTGGCCAGGGTATCGGCAAGACAAATGGCGTCCGCAAACTGCTACCGGCGCCGCTGCGCAGGTACCACAAGGAGGGTTTGGTCCTCGACACCACCAATAAGGACACCGTCAAGCCCGCCATATCGACACTGATGTGTGAACTGGGCGAGCTGGACAGCACCTTCCGCAAATCCGACATCTCCGCGCTCAAGGCGTTCCTGTCCAAGGATACCGATGAAATCCGCATGCCATACGCGCCCAAGGCGTCGCAGTTCGAGCGGCGCACAGTGTTCATCGGCACGGTCAACGACGTCGAGTTCCTCGCCGACCCCACCGGGAACCGGCGCTTCCTGCCGTTGTCGGTGACGCAGGTCGACCCCGGCTGGAGTGACACTGAGATCGATCAGGTGTGGGCCGAAGCCTGGCATCGGTATTCAAGCGGCGAGAAGTGGTGGGCGACCGCGGAAGAGGAACTGCTGCTCGCCGAGAACGCTGAGCAGTATCGTGCAAGGTCGCCGTTCGAGGACAGGGTTGAGGAGCACTATCAGTGGGGGCAGCCCCCGCCGCTTGGATTAGGGCGCACGAGGGCCACTTCGATCTTTCAGTCGATCTCCGGATACAGCGAAACTGCGCACCCAAAAACCCAAGATATCAAAGCACTCAACGCCACGCTGCGGCGGCTTTGGGCGGCAAACGGAGCGGTGGTTCGCAATGGTTCCCTGATGGTTCAGGCGGAAGATGGGGGGTGGGTCAAGGTCTACAGTCAGGGCGGCAAGAACTCCGGCTGGCTGATGCCTCCCGAGCGCGTTTCTCCGCTGGCCGCCGCATATGCGGTCGCCCCCGAGGCGACGACCAACGTGACGCCTCTGCGCCCAAAGGTCTGAACCTCGCCCGACGGAACGTCGCCCCCGCCCCCGTCCCATGCACTTTCTTCTTGGCTGTGTTTGCGGGGGGGGGGGGGGTGAAGAGGTGACGAGGTAATTCTAAAAAGAAGGGAAGGAAAGAATATGTATATGGGGAGAGAGACATATACTCTGTAGCCGGAGGAGATTTTCGAAAAGTCCTCGTCACCTCTTCACCGGTCGGCTGTGTCAGGACGACCGGTCGTCGGCGTGCGACTGCGCACCGGCAAAAGCGATTGCTCCCGATGAAGACGTCTCAAGCGGCAACCCGTCAGGTGGTCAGTTTCGGCGGCCGTTTCCGCCCGCGCCCCCGCCTCGGAAACAAACCGATCTCCTGGCCCATCTTGTAGAGCCGACGTAGCTCGGCATTGGCCTCGCGGACTTCGAGTTTTGCTGCCTTCGAGTACTCGCCGGTTTTCCAGTTGCCGTTCCGCGGCCCAAATGGCGCACCGGCCGCGCCGCCGTGGGAGCGGCAGCGCCCTCTACCCGGCACCACCAGCTTTCGACACCGCGATCCGTCTTTGGTGCACACGCCGCATAGTTGTCTAGATGGGATTTCTGCGAACAGATCCCAGGGCATCGGTTCGTTCGTAGCTGGCTCTCGGGAATTGGGGATTGATGACATTTTCTGTGCACATCCTCCGGGAGCGCTGGCTGAACAAGACTACTTCAAGGTACGTCATGTGGTATCATTATACCGTAACCTCTCAGTCTGAGAAACTAGATTTCATGCGAATTGATCGTCGGCGATGCCGTTGACGAGGCGCACGGATTGCAGCACCAAATTTGGTGTCGGACCGACGAAACCAAACGCCCCCCCCCGCTCGGCGGCTGAGTTCGCCAGACTGCATGACGTGCCATCTTCCGCTACGGGTTTGATCGCCGCCCCTGGCATCGGTGGGCGTTCATCGTGATGACGACGACAACGTGAGCGGCTCTGCGCGATCCAGGTCAAGACCGCAGTGGATAGGGGCAGCGACGGCGGATGGCACATGAGAAAGAGGCACGAAGCCTTTTCTCTATGTTCTACACCTTCCTCGACTTCGGCAAGACGCTGACGCTGACTGGCATCACCAGGCGAGGTGTGGCCGGATAGCGGCGATCATCAGGGCGGATTGGCCACCACCCAGTCTCGCGACAACCTCTGTGCCTCGGCGACCTGCTCGGGTGTCATGCGCTTTGCGATCTCGTCCCGCTTACTCGAGGCAGCTGTATCGCCCTGCGCCGCGGCGAGGTTGAACCACATGTGGGCTTTCACGTAGTCCTGCGGCACGCCCCGGCCGTTGGCGTACATGGCCCCGAGGCTGTACCGGCCGGCGGCATTGCCCTGCTCGGCGGCAAGCCGGTACCACTTCACCGCCTCGACATCGTCCTGCTGCACGCCCCGGCCGGTGTCATACATGAACCCGAGGCTGTTCTGGGCCTCTGCAGCGCCCTGCTCGGCGGCGAGCCGGTACCACTTCACCGCCTCGACATCGTCCTGCTGCACGCCCCGGCCGTTAGCGTACATGGCCCCGAGGTAATACTGGGCGTTGGCATCGCCCTGTCCAGCTAACGGCAGGATCAACTTCAACGCTGTGGCGTAGTCGCCGGCCTGAAGCGCCGCAAGGGCATCATCGGCGGGCGCAGCAGCAGTCGGAGCAACCGATGCCGCAGACAGCGCAACGACAACAACTAGCCCGTCTTATTCACGCTGGGCCTGAAAGTGGGTTGGCGGACGTAGCGTAAGCAGCTGATTTGGAATAGGTTTTGGTTGCTTGGACCAACGCAATTCCAGACCACTGAGGCGCCACGCCCACCATGGATGACGATACCGGCCTT
>CAMDAL010000260.1 GCA_945888565.1 Devosia equisanguinis
TGTTCTGAGCCGGTTGTCCACAGCAATGTCGACTCGATTGGTGTGGCATTCCCGCCACTTCCCAAGGCCATGCTTCCCGGCTAACGCTTCATTACCGTCGCAAATCCGCCATGAGGATGAACGGCGGGTGAATGACAACCAACCTGGGAGCCTCAATGCGCGGCCATTCCAAGACTGAATGGTGGCGTTCCGCCCTGCCGACGGTGTCGTGGACACTGGTCTGCCTGCTGGCAATGTCGCTCGTCGTCTCGATCGTCGTTGTCGGTACCTAGAACGGGAACGCACCCTAGACCCAGAAGGTCTGCCAAGAGTAAGATTTCAGGAAGGGCGCCGGGCCACACGGCGCCCTTCGATCGTTGAGGCCCACGAAAGCGCACTGCCATGAAGCTGATCTTTGCCAACAAGAACTACTCCAGCTGGTCGCTGCGGGCCTGGCTGGTGCTGAAGCACTTCAACATCCCGTTCGACGAGGACATGGTCCTGCTGAGCGGCGAAGGCTGGCGGGAGGCCATCCGCAAGAAGTCGCCGTCGGGCAAGGTGCCGGTGCTGGTGGACGGCGATGTCGTGGTGCCCGAGACCATCGCGATCATCGAGTACCTCAACGACAAGTATCCGGCCAAGGGCATCTGGCCGTCGAACCGGGTCGAGCGGGCACTGGCGCGGGCCGCGGCCGCCGAAATGCATGGCGGCTTCACCGCCCTGCGCAACGAGGCGCCGATGAACCTCAGGGCCTCGCACCCCGGGAAGGTCGATCCCGACCTGGTGGCCGGCGACCTCAAGCGGATCGAGCGGCTGTGGGGCGAACTGATTTCGCGGTCCGGCGGCCCGTACCTGTTCGGCAGCTTCACGGCGGCTGACGCGATGTTCGCGCCAGTGGCGACGCGTATCCGCACCTATGAGCTGCCGGTGACCGACCTTGCGATGGAATATGTCGAGGCGATCTATGCGTTGCCGGCCTTCCAGGAGTGGCTGGTGGAGGCGGTGAAGGAGCCTTGGACGGTGGAGCAGGACGAGATCGATTCGATCCTCGCGGCCCGCAAGCTGGCGAACAGCGAGACGGCCGGCCGCGCATGATGCACATGATCAAGCTCTGCGTCGGCGTATCGACGCTGGAGGAGCTCGAATCCTACCGGGAGGAGCGCGCCCACTGGTGGGGCGCGGACTACGGCGAGAACGTGCATGTCCATCGCACCCGCACCATGCCCAAGCGCAAGGACGAGATGGAGGGGCAGGGGTCGATCTACTGGGTCATCGCCGGCGTGATCCGCTGCCGCCAGCCGATCCTGCGCCTTGCCGAAGCAGCGGACGGGCAGGGCCTGAAGTGCTGCGACATCATCATGGCACCGGACATGGTGCGCGTGGTGCCGCGGCCGAAATCGGCGTTCCAGGGGTGGCGCTACCTCGATCCCAAGGATGCTCCGGCCGATCTCGACGCTGGCGGCTTCGCCGAGGAGGGCTCGGCCGAGCTGGCGCTGGAGCTTTCGCGGCTGGGACTGATCTGATGGTCATCGAGACGATCAACGGCCAGCGCGTCGCCTTCTATGACGGCGAGCCGATCGCCAAGGAAATGGACGCCAACGACATCATCGGCGCGACCTACGGGCTCGAGGTGGACGTGATCGCGGTGCCGGCGCAGAAGTTCGTCGACGATTTTTTCTGGCTCAGCACCGGGCTCGCCGGCGCAGTGCTGCAGAAGATGCAGCAATACGGCTTCCGCTTCGCCGTGCTCGGCGACATTTCGCGCTTTACCGCCGAGAGCCCGTCGCTGCGCGATTTCGTCTATGAGAGCAACCGGCGCGGCCAGACGCTGTTCCTGCCGGATAGGGCAGCGCTTGAAGCGCGGCTTTAGGGCCACGTCCAGCACTTTAGTCGCATTGGCGTCACTGTGCCATGTTGAAACAGGTCTTGAGCGGAATGGGCGATCCCGGCATGGTTCGCGCCGGGCGCAGATGATTTGCCGAATCCAGCCGGAGCGTCGGCGGCAGGGTGGGCCAAGGGAAGTGTTGTATGCCGCGTAGCGGGACGCACGTCATTGTCGTTGGCAATGAGAAGGGTGGATCGGGTAAGTCGACCACGGCGTTTCACCTTGCCGTCTACCTGATGTACCAGGGGTTTCGCGTCGCTTCGATCGACGTCGACAGCCGGCAGCAGACGCTGACCCAGTATGTGCGCAACCGCCGCAACTGGGCGCAGGCGCACGACCTCAAGCTGCCGCATGCGACGCACTACCACCTGCCGCTGTCGAAGTCGGATTCGATCAAGGAGAACCAGCGGCTCGAGTTTGACCTGTTCCGGCAGGCGATCATCGAAGTCGAGGGCGATGCCGATTTCCTCATCGTCGACACGCCTGGCTTCGACACGCACCTGACGCGACTGGCGCACTCGCTGGCAGATACGCTGGTGACGCCGCTCAACGATTCGATCATCGACCTCGACGTGATGGCGCATGTCGATCCGGTGACCGGCGATCCGCGCGAGATGAGCCACTACGCCCGGCTGGTGCAGCGGGCGCGGACCGAGCGGCTGTCGATCGACGGGCGGACAGTCGACTGGGTGATCGTTCGCAACCGGATTTCGATGCTGCCGTCGCGCTCGGCCAAGATCGTCCAGTCGGCGATCGAGAAGATCGCGGTGCGGCTCGGCTGCCGGGTCGCCGACGGCATTGCCGAGCGGGTGATCTTCCGGTCGCTGTTCCCGACCGGGATGACGGTGTTCGATCCGCTCGACAAGGAGATGCTGGGCGGGCTGCCGTCGATGTCGCATCTCAGCGCCCGGCAGGAATACCGGGCACTGGTCGAGGCGCTGAAGCTGCCGGTGAGCGACCGGGCCAAGGCCCGTATCGAGGCAAGCCGCGCGCTGGCGCAAACCGCACAGGCGCCGGTGCAGTTCGAGCACATGGCGCAGGGCGTGGCGGAGTAGCCGTCAGATCAGCAGAGACTGAGCGCCGTCGATCCAGATCGGGGTGCCGCTGATGTGACTGGAGCGGTCGGAGCCGAGGAAGACGACGAGGTCGGCGACCTGCTCGGCGGTGCCAGGCTTGCCGTTGGTCAGCGGGACCTTGCCACGCGGGAAGATGGCAGGGACCAGGGCGCGTTCGTTGTTGCGCTGCGTGGTGTTGTCGCCGATCTCGGTCTTGATGGCGCCGGGGCAGATGATGTTCACGCGGATGCGGTACTGCGCCAGTTCAATGGCCAGCATCTGGCCGAAGGCGACCTGGCCCGCCTTGCTGGTCGAGTAGGCGCTGGCGCCGGGCAGGGTGAAGGTGCGCGTGCCGTTGATCGACGAGGTGATGATGAACGAGCCGCCGTGCTGCTTCATCAGCGGCACGCTGAGATGCGCGGTGAGGAAAGTGCCGCCCAGGTTGATACGCTGGGTCTCGTTCCACTCGTCGTAGGTGAGTTCGTCGATCGGGGCCCAGACGCCGTTGATGCCGGCATTGGCGAACACGATGTCGAGGCGACCATATTCGGTGCCGATGCGCTCGAAGGCCGCCTTCATCTGCGCTTCGTCCGAGATGTCGGCCTTGAGCGTCAGGGCTTTACCGCCCGCGTCACGGATGGAGGCGGCCACTTCGTCCATCTGTGCGGTGGTGCGTCCGATGAGCACCACATGGGCGCCGGCCTGCGCCATGGCCCGCGCTGCCGCGGCGCCTAGTCCCGAGCCGCCACCGGTGACGAGTGCAATCTTTCCGTCGAGTTCCAAAGTCCTGCCTCCGAAGAATCCCGGAGGCGAACGTGATCCCAGACGGTGAGTTCCGTCAAACGGAACGGCGCGGCAGGGTGACGCGTACGGCCCGGCCGCCTTCCGGCGTGAAGACGTCGATCTCGATCTCGACCGACGGCATCAGCATGCGACGCGTGCGGGCGGACAGCGTCATGACCGCGCCAAGCAGCTCGGTGACGCTGCGGCGCTTCAGGCTGGGGTTGAACCCGGCAACCATGGCGTTGACTGCCTGGGCACGGATTTCGGCGTCTTCGTCTGCCAGTCGCGACTGTCCGACGAATCGGGCCAGCTCGCTCAGGCTGGATAACTCGCTCATTGGGGCTACTCCAAACACAGGCCACAATTCGCTTCCCTGGGGCGGCTGCCCCTTGTCATGCGTCCCCTACTCAGGACTGCATGGCGAGGCAGCTCATCTTCACTTTCTTCAGTTCACTACACATGCTCGCGGCATCCTCACGGGCCGCGAAGCCGCCGAACCGGGCGCGGAAGAACACCTGCCCGTTCTTCTCGAACCGCTCGACATAGGAGCGGAAGCTCGCGAGCGTATTGATCTGGCCCGAAGCATCGGTGATGAGCTGGTTGGCGCCACCTTCGGTGGGGGCGGCGCCAATCTGGACGATCCAGCCACCAGTGACGGCCTGGGCCGTGGTTTCCTCGACGACCGCAACGGCGATCGGCGCGGGCTGCGGCTGGTCGGTGACCGGGGCGGGCGAGGCGTCGCCGACAGCGCCGGACGTCATGAGGTCGAGTGGCTCGCCTTCCTCGCCGATGCCGACAGGCGGCAGCAGCGGAGCGGAGGGGGCGGTGGAACCAAGCGGGGCGGGGCCCGCGCCCAATTCGAACGTGTCACTGATCCACGCCCCGATGACGTCGAGCGGACGGTCGCCAGCCGGCGCCGCGAAGGTGTTGACCGCCTGGACGGCCTGCAGGTCTTCGGGACGCGGGGCCGGCAGCGGCGCGTTCTTGCCGATGGAGGCGACGGTGATGTCGTCGGGCACCTGAGTGGGATCGACCGGCTGCAGCTTGGCGGTGACGGAGACGACGCCACCGTTGAGCCGGAACTTGGGGTAGGGCATCGGGATGACCGGCTGGTCGGACGCGGCGGCAACCATCACTGTCGAGCCCTTTCGGCCAGGCTGCGGGATGAGCGCGGCTGACTGATAGGAGCCCGAGCGACCCTTGGGCAGGTAGGTCTTCACCAGCTCGCGCACCTTGGCGTCGCGAGTGCCGCTCGAGTCGAAGCCGAAGCCGACGACGACTATGTGGCGGCCGTTGGAGCGGGCGGCGGTCAGCAGGTTGAAACCCGAGGCGTTGGTGTAGCCGGTCTTGATGCCATCCACGCCATTGGTGCCAAGCAGCCGGTTGTGGTTGCCGTAGGTGCGCTTGCCGTACGAGAAGCTCTTGGTCTGGAAATACTCATAGTACTCGGGGAAGTGCTGGTAGACGGCCATGCCAAGGATCGCCTGGTCGCGCACCGTGCTGACCTGACCGCTGTCGGGCAGGCCCGAAGCGTTGCGATAGGTGGTGCTGGACATGCCCAGCGCCTTGGCAGTGGCGGTCATGCGCTTGGCGAATGCGCTCTCGGACCCGGAGATGTTCTCTGCGATGACGCGGGCCATGTCGTTGGCAGACAGCGTCACAAGGGACTTGATGGCGTTTTCGACCGTGATGGTGGAGCCAGCCTTGAGGCCGAGCTTGGTGGGGACGGCGGAGGCAGCGTGCTTGGACACCTTGAACTTGGTCTTGAGGGTGACGTTGCCCGCCTTCAATTCCTGGAACAGGACGTAGAGCGTCATCACCTTGGTGACGGAGGCCGGGTAGCGGGCCGCGTCAGCGGAGCTCTCGTAGAGCACCTTGCCTGTCTTGGCGTCGACGACGATGCCGGCAAACTTGCGGGGGACGGATGCCGCTTCGGCCGGCGCCGCCATCGCGGCGAGGAGCGGCAGGATCATCACGACCGCAAGGGTCAGGCGAGAAAATAGCTCGCGCGCTTGGGAAAATGCCTTGTGGGAAGCCACCCGGAACTCCAGCTTCTATCGAGGCATACTTGCCTCGTACTCAGAACACTTGCGGCTGGAACCGGCGGCTGCCCCCAAGCGAGCGGCCAGCTTCCATCGCGACGCCGACATTAGGCAGATCGCCTTACCATTCCGTAAAATGCGATGGTTCTGAGGAGACACGGTGAACGAATTATGCGGCGCCTCACCTGCTCCTAAGTTTAGGTGCCGGGGCACTTAACACCGGGCCGGTTTTGCCTACAT
>CAMDAL010000261.1 GCA_945888565.1 Devosia equisanguinis
ACTGCCGCGGGCCTTTTGTTACTCGTCGCGGTACACCTTCTCGCGGCGCTCGTGCATTTCCTGGGCTTCCAGGGAGAGCGTAGCGATGGGCCGGGCATCGAGGCGGGCGATGCCGATGGGATCACCAGTTTCCTCGCAGTAGCCGTAGGTGCCCTCCTCGATCCGCTTGAGAGCAGCGTCGATCTTGGAGATCAACTTGCGCTGGCGGTCGCGGGTGCGGAGTTCAAGGGCACGGTCACTTTCCGACGAGGCACGGTCGGCCATGTCGGGGTGATTCTGGTTTTCTTCCTGGAGAGTCTCCAGCGTGCCCCGGCTTTCGCGGAGGATATCTTCCTTCCAGCGTTCCAGCTTGTGCCGGAAATACTCCCGCTGGCGCGGATTCATGAACGGCTCGTCGCTCGTCGGCCGGTAATCAAGCACTTCAGTAGACATTCTGACTCGATTCCAAAACGCCCATAATGGCGGGCCTTATAGTGACCAACCGGTAACCGGGCAAGCACTGAAAACCTTGGTGATTAACACGTGAGCCAGGTTGCGCCCGAGTGTGTCAGGCCGGGTACAGGCCGCGCTTGGCCAGTTCGACCCGGGCACGCAACTCGATGTCGTCGAGCAGGGCGTCGAGGCGAGGGTCGGCATGCTCGCGCGCCTGGCCGAGCACGGCCATCAGCTGGTTGAGCCGCGACTCGGACACGCGGCCGGACAGGAGGTCCGCCTTCATGTCCTCGAGCGTATCGAGCAACTGGGTGCCGCGACGCACCAGCTTCTTCTTTTTGAGCAGCGGATCCTCGACGGCCTGCAGGGCGAGGAGCGCATCGAGCGAAGTCGCTGGGGCAATGGTGGTGGCCGGGCGCGAGTCGGCAGCCGTCGCGCCATCGCCGACAAAGAACGGGGACGACGATGAGCGCGCGGTCGCCGTACGGCTGCCGAGGTTGCTTACCCGCTGGTTGCTGTCGATACGCACCGGACTCAGACCTTTCGTCCTTCATCGGCAAAATCTGCCGCGACCGGTTAAGCAATGGTTAATTCACCCGGCAGGAACTGCCCGGCGCTGGAAATGCGGCCCGGACCGGTCGAACAATAGCGCATATTTTCAATGACTTATATGCGTACAATCAAACTGGCACGATATTCGCAATGAGGTGACCGGACACGGCGCGTGGGGACGCACCGACATCTCCGGGGACTTCGAATGCTGAAACTCAACCTCAAGAGCGTGCTGGCGGGCCTGATGGCCCTGACGCTGCTGATCCAGACGATGCCGGCGCAGGCCGTGTCGGCGCGGATCAAGGATATCGTCGATATCGAGGGCGTCCGCGACAACCAGCTGGTCGGCTACGGCCTGGTGGTCGGCCTCAACGGCACGGGCGACGGGCTCAACAACTCGCCCTTCACCAAGCAGAGCCTGCAGGCCATGCTGGAGCGGCTCGGGGTCAACACCCACGGCGAAAACATGCGCACCGGCAATGTCGCCGCGGTGATGGTGACGGCGAACCTGTCGGCGTTCTCGACCCAGGGCTCGCGGCTCGATGTGAACGTCGCCTCGCTTGGCGACGCGTCGAGCCTGCAGGGCGGTACGCTGCTGGTGACGCCGCTGCTCGGCGCCGATGGCGAAGTCTACGCCATCGCGCAGGGCTCGGTGACCATCAACGGCTTCTCGGCGCAGGGTGACTCGGCCTCGATCGTATCGGGCGTGCCGACAACGGGGCGCATTTCGGCCGGCGGCCTGATCGAGCGCGAGATCGGCTTCGTGCTCGGGGCGCAGCGGACGCTGCGACTGGCGCTGAAGAACCCCGACTTCACCACCTCGCGGCGCATCGCGCTGGCCATCAACGACTTCATCGGCGTGCCGTGCGCGACGCCGGAGGATCATGCCACCATCCGCATCAACCTGCCCCGCAACTTCAACGGCAACATCGTCGACCTGATCACCGACATCGAACAGCTGGTGATCGAGACGGACCAGATCGCCAAGATCATCATCGACGAGAATTCCGGCATCATCGTCATGGGCAAGGACGTGCGGGTGTCGACGGTGGCGGTGGCGCAGTCCAACCTCACCGTGACGATCTCGGAGAGCCCCAACGTGGTGCAGCCGCTGCCGTTCAGCGAGGGGCAGACGGCGGTGGAGCCGCGCACCGAACTCACCGTCGACCAGGTCGACTCCGACCTGACGCTCGTCAACGAGTCGGTGTCGATCCAGCAGCTGGTGGACGGGCTCAATGCGCTCGGCATCAACCCGCGCGACCTGATCTCGATCCTGCAGGCCATCAAGGCATCGGGTGCGCTACAGGCCGAAATCGAGGTGATGTGATGATCGGGACCACGACCACCGCGTCGGGATACAAGGCGTCGCCGGCGCAGCTCGGCGCCCTTCGGGCGCAGGCCGAGGAACTCGAGGGCGTGTTTCTCAATACGCTGATGAAAGAGATGTTTGCCTCGCTCAACACCGACAGCGAGGCGATGGGCGGCGGCTTCGGCGAGGACACCTGGCGCGGCATGCAGGCCGAGCAGATGGCCGACGCAGTCGCCAAGGCGGGCGGTATCGGCCTCGCCGACTCCCTCATGGGCGACCTGCTGAAGCTGCAGGAAGCCAGCCAGAACACACTTGGGACCACCAGAGGAATGCAGCCATGAACAGTGCAGCGGAACGGCTGAAGGCCATCGATACCCTGCCCGCCACCGACCTGTGTGGTATCGCGATCTCCACGCTCGACCGGCTGGTGACGATCCTGAACCAGGAAACGCTGCTGCTGCGCACGGGTCGGCTGAAGGAAGCCGGGGAACTGACCGCGGAGAAGACCCGGCTGGCGCAGGACTACATGGGCTTCGCTCGCTCGGTGCAGCGGGTGCTGCCGCGGCTGCGGGTGGAGGCACCGGCCATGGTCGAGGCGATGCGGGTGCGACACGAACAGTTCGCCACGCAGATGGCCGAGAACCTCAGGGTGATCGCCACGGCCCGCGCGGTGACCGAGGAACTGCTGACCGACGTCGCCACGGCGATGAGCGCGTCGCAGCGCCCAAAGACCTATGGCGCGGCCGGCACGATGACCGGCCAGCCGCCGGTGGCGGCGACGGGCGTTTCGATCAACCGGGCGCTGTAGCGACGGAGGGACCGTTTCAATTTGGCACAAATTGAGACGATCTCGAACAACACCTGGCAAGACCGGCAGTCGCAATGTTGTCGCTACGTGGCCCAACAAGGATGTGCCGGTCATGAGCGCCAGGATAGCGCCCGAACCGATCAGCAGTGGATACAGCGCCCCAGCGGACTACCGTCCGTGGACGGCGCGCGGTGATTCCGGCGCTCCGGTCGACCAGCAGGCACAGGGTCGCAAAGGCACGAGCCCGCAGCAGCAGGTGGCGCAACCGCAGTTGCCCGCCATGCCGCCCCCTACCCCGCCGCCCGGCGCCGCTTTTGCAGTAGCCCTCATCACCGGACAGTTGCCGCCGCGCCCCACCTCGGAACGCGAGCTGATGATGCGGCTCGGCAGTGCCGACCTGCCGGCGCAGGGCTCGCTGGCGCTGCACGACAGGCGAGTCTGAGTCTCGATTCCATTTTCGTCACAATTAACCAGTGCGATTCACCAATCGCCCCGGAACGGCACACTGCAGAATTTGCCGAGTGATCGATTTTATCTTTTTATGTCAACGGCTTATGGAAAGTTCCGGACGCGGATGGAACACTAAATTAACTACGTCGGGCAGCGTCTTGTTAACTATTCTTAAGCGTCCCTAACGGTACTTTGCTGACAAGTCTCGGAACGAGATTCCATCAAATGCCAGAAGGAAGACCTCATGTCCGACATCAGTCTCTCAAAGGCGGTTCGATCGAACCTCCTGAGCCTGCAGTCTACCGCAGCCTCGATGGCCATGACGCAGGAGCGTCTGGCTACGGGGCTCAAGGTAAACTCAGCACTCGACAACCCGACTAACTTCTTCACGGCTTCGGCTCTCAACAGCCGCGCTGGCGACATGGCCAACCTGCTGGACAGCATGTCCTCTGGTATCAAGACCATCGAAGCTGCCGACAACGGCCTGAAGTCGATCACCAAGACCGTCGAAACGATGCAGTCCACGCTCCGACAGGCGCGCCAGGACAAGTCGTTCAAGACCGGCTCGTACACCGTCAACCTCGGCGCCACTCCGGCCGGCACCGAGCAGTTGGCGCTGTCCGGCGGCGCGATCGGCACCACGCCGATCAACGTCGATCTGACGACGACGACCAATACCGCCGCCGCCGTCTCCGACAGCGGTACGGTTGGCAGCTTGACAACCTCCAGCACTCTCGCCGATGCCGGCATCACCATCACCGGTGCCAGCACGTTCACTGTGAGTGACGGCACGAACACCAATACGTTCAATGTGACCAATACCGGCACCCAGACCGTCGGCGACCTTATCAACAGCATCAACGGCAACTCGGCGCTGGCTGTCACTGCCTCGATCAACAGCAGCGGCCAGTTCACCCTGACCGCCGACAACAACACCGTTGGCATCGCTACCGGCGGCACCGTCGATACCGGCCCGACCGGCATTGCGGCCTCTACGGCGGCGAACGCTGCGGTGAACGTGGTCACTGCCAAGACCGTTGACGCGCTCGTCACCGAGATCAACGCCAACACCTCGCTCAACTCGGCGGTTCGTGCCTCCAACGACAACGGCAAGCTGCGCATCGAGAACCTCTCGACCGTGGACCTGTCGGTTGGCGGCGTCAGCACAGCCGGTGAACTTACCGGCGTTGCGAACTCGGTTAGCGTCGGCAGCAACGACGTGCGCAAGAACCTGGTCAAGCAGTTCAATGAACTGCGCGATCAGTTGGACAAGTTTGCCGATGACTCCTCGTTCAACGGCATCAACCTGCTCCGCGGCGACAAGCTGAAGCTGACCTTCAACGAAACCGGCACCTCGACCATCGAGATCCAGGCCAAGGACGAGGGCGGCGTTCCGACCTCGATCAACAACACGGCGCTGGGCATCGACGAGGTCTTCAACGCCGACTTCGACAGCGACGCGACGCTGGACATGAAGCTTGAATCGCTGGCCGGCGTGATGGGCAAACTGCGGTCGCATGCTTCGTCCTTCGGCTCGAACCTCTCGATCGTCGAGAATCGCACCGACTTCACCAAGAACATGATCAACACGCTGGAAACCGGCGCGGCGAATCTGACCTTGGCTGACACCAACGAGGAAGCGGCCAACCTGCTGGCCCTGCAGACTCGCCAGCAGCTCAGCTCGACTGCCCTGTCGATGGCTTCGCAGGCCGACCAGGCGGTGCTCCGTCTCTTCGGCTGAGTATACCGGAACAGAAGTTCCAAGAAGGCGGGCTTCGGCCCGCCTTTTGTTTTTTGCTCCTGCGGCTCCACCAGATCGCAGCGTTCAAGTTCCAGCGCTCAATCCCACTGCCTCCGGCAGTGATGTGACCAGCTGGCAATATGCAGCGGTCGTCCATCCTTCGCATTTTCGCTCGCGACGACGAATCACAGAGCAGACGGCCTCGGGGCCGGCGCTTTCTGTAGCGGATGTGGCTGACTGCACGCGCGGGAGAGCGAACCCGTCCCACTCCGGAGCAGCACGCTAAGACGGCGTTAACGCTCGGGCGATCGATCCATACAAAACCAATTCCAAGGACCGAACTTAATACTTTCTTCGGGGCTCCCGCCAATTATCGGTCCACGCCTCCAGGAAGAGGCGGAAGTACAACGTGTTTGGACCCAGAAAGGGACCTCAAATGGACGTCAATCTCTCCAAGGCCGTACGCTCAAACCTGCTGAGCCTGCAGTCTACCGCCGCATCGATGGCCAAGACCCAGAACAGGCTTGCCACCGGTCTGAAGGTGAACTCGGCGCTCGACAATCCGTCGAACTTCTTCACCGCTTCGGCACTCAACAGCCGCGCCGGCGACATGGCCAACCTGCTGGACGGCATGTCCTCGGGTATCAAGACCATCGAAGCGGCAGACAACGGCCTGAAG
>CAMDAL010000262.1 GCA_945888565.1 Devosia equisanguinis
TGGGCCGCAAAGGCCGAGGCGGACGTGCGAACGACAATCGACACCGCGCGGCTCAAAGGCGCAAATCCCTTCGATGTCATCCTCGCTACCCTCGCCTGAACGCGCCCAGACCGGTCAAAACGCGGCCTGCCGAAGGGGTGGGTAATTACTTCCCGGCAGTGCCGGTGCAGACAACTGCGTGTCGTCATGGCGGCGTGCAGCAGAAACAGAGTGATCGTGCATTGTCAGTCTCGGGCGACAGGTGCTGTAATACTGGGGTGGACGCGAATCGACGGTGGCAGCGCATGCCGAGCACTGACAGAAGGAGAGCACGGCGGGCGCTGCGCAACTTGACCTAGGAGAGAGGCAAGTGGACAGACTGGCGGAAGCTATACCTTACAGGACCTATCTGAACCGGGACCGGCTGATCTACCTGACGCATCCCGACGTGTCGGTGTGCAAATCGCTCTGCGACGAGCTGATCGCGCAGGGGTTCCAGGTGTCGATGGTGCCGGATGTGTCGGGGCTGACCCGGCTGGTCACGCTGCGCCGGCCCGACCTCGTGCTGATGCCTATGTGTGATGACCTTGGCGCCGTCGACGACACGCTGGCGGCGCTCGACGCCATTCGCGGCGAGCACCTGGGCATCCATGCGTTTCTGCTGGCGCCGGCCGGCGTGCGGGCCGAACTGGTGGTGCAGGCGGTGCGGCACCGGGCCTCGGCGGTGTTCTCGCCGCCCTACGCGCCGGTGGAGATCGTCCGCGCCATGCAGGACGAGTTTCGCGGCGACATCCATGTCGAACCCGGCAAGGGCGGCCCCGATGCGGTGACGGTGCGCGGCTTCGGCACGCTCACCGTCCGCGAACGGCAGATCCTGCAGTTCGTCGTCGATGGCCGCACCAACAAGGAAATCGCCGCCGACCTCGGCCTCTCCTACCGCACGGTGGAGGTACACCGCCGGCACATCATGGAAAAGATCGGCGCGCGAAACACGGCAGAACTGGTGCGCCTGGCGATCGAGAGCTGAGGGGCGGGTGGGGCCTGATCTGACCAGCTCTCGAGTCTGGACCGCCCCCTTCACCATGCTTCGCATGGGCCTCTCGAGCGTAGCTCTCAAGGCCTTCTCACCTAAAATCGCTCCACTGGAGCGATTTGCCTGCGGCACGGCTCGAAGCCCTTCCGCGTTTAACGGGAAGATCCGGCCAGTCGATCTCGCAGGCCACATCGGTCCTCGCCTGTGCGAAAGCACGGGGGTAGGCGCGGGGCGATGCAACGCGACGCCCTTACGGCGTCGTCTGTCCCGGATAGTCGAGGAACGGCGGCGTAGGGAGCATCGGGGGGTGTTGCCAGGTGGCGCAGACGTCCTGCAGGCGATCGAGGAGGCCGGCATAGGGGGGCTGGCGGCGGTACTGGCTGGGGACCAGCGCCACCAGACGGCGTGATGGCAGGCCGGCCTCGTAGAGCCTGACGCCTGCGGGGGCGCCGCCGCCCATCATGGTGGAGAGTGCCGGGGCGAGGCAGACGCCGGTGCCGGCGCGGACGAGCCCGATCGCCACCTCGAAGCTGCGGCACTGCGCGACGACCCGGCTGTGGGGCAGCATGCGCTGATACCAGTCCTCGATCCGCTTGGTGTGCTGGGTGCCGAAATTGAACTGGATCGAGCGGCCGAGCAGGTCGAGCGCGTGCGGATCGAGTTCGGCGCGCGGATTGCGGACCCCGTCGAGCCTGAGGTTTTCCGGCACCACCAGCACATAGGGGTCATCGAGCAGCGGCACCTGCAGGAAGCCGACGCCGGCTTCGGCGATGGAGTTGGCGGCGAGGAGGCCGATATTGACCCGCCTTCCGTAGAGCAATTCGAGTATATCGTTGGGCGCGGCCTCCTGGATGTCGAAATCGACGTCCGGGTAGTCCTCGTGCGTGCGGGTGACGGCGGGCGGCAGCAGCACGTGCAGCATCGAGGTGATGCCGGCGATACGGACGGTGGCGCGCTGGCCACCGGTGAAGCGCTGCAGGCTCTCTTCCAGCTCCTGCATGTCGCGCAGCACCGTTTCGGCCCGCGGCAGCAGGAACCGGCCCTCCTCGGACAGCACCATCTCGTTGGAGCGGCGGTGGAAGAGCTTCGAGCCAAGGGTGGCTTCGAGCTTGCTCAACTGCTGGCTGAGCGAGGGCTGGGCGAGGCCGAGCTGCTTGGCGGCGCTGGTCAGCGTTTCGGAATGCGCCACCGCCCAGAAGATGCGGAGCTGGTGCAGGGTAACGTCGGAGCGGCGGGCTGACTCGCCCGCCCTGTGCCGCTGCGGCTCCTGCGCCAGCGCCAGTTGCGCAGCGGCGTCGAAATCCGGCGCGTCGTCATCGGCCTTCACGGTATGCGTCCCCCCAATGCGCCAAGGCTAGAGCATGGGGGCGGGGCTTGGCCAGCTATGCCGAGCATAGGCCCGATCAGGCCGGCACCGCGCCGGTGGTGGGCGGCTCGTCCGGGGCATTGAGATAGGCGCCGGACAACTGGCGGTAGTATTTCGAGCGGAAGGCGAGAATGGTCACCACGAGGCCGAGGGCGCCGGCAATGGTGAAGACCAGCGCCATGCCGCGCGCCGGCCCGGTGCCGAACCAGCCGCCGATCAACGCCGCGCCGTCTCCGTTCGTCATGAACGGGATGACCACGAACTCGGTGAGTGGCCCGATCATGAAGGCGGTGAGCGGCGAGGCGGACTGCTCGACCGACTGGGCAAAGCCGAAGACGCGGCCCTGCCGCTCGGGCGGCACCACCTTTTGCAGCAGGGTGTGCTCTGCCGCCTCGGCGTATGGGCTGAGCAGCATCCAGACGAACATGCCGGCTGCCAGCAGCCAGATTGAGTGCTGGATGGTGAACAGGCAGCACACCGACCAGGTGATCATGTTGACCATCAGCAGGGTGCGCAGCGGATTCTTGCCCAGCCCGGTCTTGGCGATGACGATGCCGGAGATGATGAAGGCGGTGGAGATGACGCCGAACAGGATGCCCCAGATCTCCACCGAGACCAGCGACAGGCCATAGGCATCGAGCAGCGCCATGAACACGCCGCCAAGGAAGTTGTTGAAGCAGGCGAAAAGGATGAGCGCGAACAGCCCTGGGACGCCGGCGATGACCTTGATGGTGCCCGCAAGATCGACGCGCTTCGGCGCGGCCGGAGTGTCGGCTGTGGGGGCGACCCGGCCCTCGTCGAGCTTCACCGTGAGGAGGTGCAAGAACACCAGCACCGTCGCGCCCATGGCGAGCAGCAGCGCGGAAAACATGCCGCCCCAGGCGACCAGGAGGCCCGAAATCATCGAGGTGGTAAGAAAGCCGATGCCGGTGACCATGCCGACAAGGCCGTTCGCCTTGTCGCGCCGGTCTTCGGGGATGAGGATGGTGACGAGGGTGGCGAGCGCGATGGAGCGCACATTGCCGGCGATGACGCCGAGCATCACCGGCAGCACCAGCAGCCAGAGCGTCAGCCCGTAGGGGTTGCGGAACGCCTCCTCCGGGTTGAGCACCAGGATGGCGAAGGAGAGGGCATAAAAGCCGAACGAGACCACCGATGAGCCGAGCATCACCAGCTTTTTGGCGTTGTGATCGACGATCGAGCCCAGCCAGATGCCGAAGGCGGCGGTGAACACCAGGTAGAGCCCGGCGATGGTGCCGGTGGCGAACACCGACTGGGTCTCGATGTAGACCCAGAAGGTGATGGCGAACCACACCGTGTAGTTGGTGATGTTGGCAACAAGGTTGTTGCCGAGAATCTGGTGGAACGGCGTCACGGGGGCGTCTCCTCGAGGCGTCGGTGCGCCGTGCGCACCAGTGAATGGCTAAATTATGGGCGCCTTCAATACAGCAACCCCTGCCGCACGACTATCGGAACCGTGTGACAGGGGATGTCAGGATTATCGTCAGGCGGCCTGTAACTGGCCGGGCGCTTCGTCGGCATCCTTCTTCGCTGGCGGGAAGGCCAGGGCCATCGCGGCCGCGGCGATGCCGACACCGGCCGAGGCGATATAGAGCCAGTGGTAGGTGCCATAGGTATCGTAGAGCCAGCCGCCACCCAGCGGTCCGAAGGCCATGCCGATCGACGACGTCATGGTGGCGGCGCCGAGCACCGTGCCGAGCAGGCGCGGCGGGAAGTACTCGCGCGCCAGCACAGAATAGAGCGGCATGACCCCGCCATAGGCGAGCCCCAGCACCGCGGCGAGCATGTAGAAATGGTTCAGTTCGGTCAGGTAGATGTAGAGGTAGATGCCGACGGCTTGCAGCGCCAGGCCGCCGACGATGACCTTGCGGACGCCGATGCGGTCGGCGAGCACTGCGAAGACGAGGCGGCCGAAGAGGCCGGCAATCCCTTCGATGGCGTAGATTCCGGTGGCGCCGGCCAGCGTCGCGCCGCAGATGATGGCGTAGCTGACGGTGTGGAAGATCGGGCCCGAATGGGCGGCGCAGCAGAGAAAGAACGTGCCGGCGAGGACGAGGAACTGCGGGGTGCGCAGCACGCTGAAGCCCGTCGCCTGCTTCTGCGGCGCGGCGTCCGTCGCGGGGGCGGGCGTGCCGATGCTGTCGTGCCAGGGCGCGCGGCGGATCAGCAGCGACGCGGGGACGATGATCGCGACTGCACCGACGGCGATCCACAACATGGCGCTGCGCCAGCCCATCTGCTCGATGAGGAACGCGGCAAGCGGGCTCATGGTCATCGGCGCGACACCGCCGCCGAGCGACACGAGGGAGACGGCGAGCGAGCGGTGCTTGTCGAACCAGCCCAGCGTGGCCGCGATGATCGGGGCGAAGAAGGCGCCGCCCGAGGCGCCTATCAGCCCGCCATAAGCGAACTGGAAGACGACGAGGTCGCGCGCCTGGCTGGCGAGCAGCAGGCCGGCGCCGAGCAGCGCGGCGGCGATCAGCACGACGGGACGCGCGCCGATCTTGTCGGAAAGCGTGCCCCAGCCGAAGCCGGCGACGCCCATGGTGATGAAGCCGATGCTCATCGCCAGCGAGATGCCGGCATCGGACCAGCCCATTTCGGCGGCGATGGCGGGCTTGTAGACGGGCAGCGCGAACATCGCGCCCATGGCAAGGCAGGTGATGACGGCGCCTGCGGCGACAACGACCCAGCCGTAATGCTTTTCCATTGTATTGTCCCTCCGGGGCATCCTGCCATCTCGACGAACGGCCCGCATCCGTTTCGACATGGGGTGCGGGATTCTGCGAAGCTTATCCACTTGCGATACGCAAGCGGTATACCGATATGAGACAAGCTTGTAAACTGCAAGTGGTCGAACTGGAGACGAGATGAACGAGCCGCGGTCCGGATGCCCGATCAACCAGTCGGTGGAAGTGCTCGGCGACCGCTGGAGCCTGATCGTGCTGCGCGACATCATGTTCGGCAACTTCCGCACCTATGGCGAAATCCACTCCCGCTCGCTCGAGGGGATCGCGACGAACATCCTGGCCGACCGGCTGAAGCGACTGGTGGAGGGTGGGCTGCTGTCGATGGCGCCCGACCCCGGGCACAAGCAGCGGACGATTTACCGGCTGACAGAGAAGGCAATCGATCTCGTGCCGGTGATGGTGGCGCTGGGCAACTGGGGGGTGAAGCACCTCACGCCATTCCCCGAGCTGGCGGCGCGCTCGATCGCGCTGCAGCAGGGCGGTCCGGCGATGTGGGCGGCTTTCGCCGAGGAACTCAGGCACATGCACCTCGGCGCGCCGATGCCCGAGCGCTCGGTGATGGCGGAACTGCAGGCGGCCTATGTCGCGGCCGGCGGCACGTGAAGCAGCGGGCGCGGGCGGGTGAAGGTTAGAACGCCGCGTTTGTAGCCGGCGAGTACCGGGGCGACGGTGCGGACGGCCATGGCGGCATCGGGGGCATCGACGAGCACGATATCGGCGGTGGCGCCGATGGCGACGGCCGCGGGTGAGCCGAGGAGGCGCGCGGGGGCGGCGCTGACCATGTCGAAGGTGGCGGCGAGGTCGGCGTCG
>CAMDAL010000263.1 GCA_945888565.1 Devosia equisanguinis
GGGCAGCGCCACTGTCTATGACAAGGTGGTTGCCGGCAAAGGCGAGAAGCTTCCCAAGCGGGAATTTCTCGCCTCGATCCAGCCGATCTTTCAGAATCCCTTTGAAGCCTTCAGCCGCTATCGCCCGGTCGATGCCTATCTGCACGAAACCGCTACACGGGTCGCTGGCCTGCAGGGCAACGCAGCCATCGATGCCGTCGAACAGTCCCTGGCCTCGGTTGGTCTCGAATACGCGGATGTGCGTGGCAAATATTCCAACCAGTTCTCTGGTGGCGAACTGCAGCGCGTGTCCATAGCGCGCGCCCTTATCCCCAATCCCAATCTGATCATTGCCGATGAGCCGGTGAGCATGATCGATGCGTCGCGGCGCATGATCATCATCAACCTGTTCCTGAAGCTCAAGCTCGAGGCAAAACGCAGCTTTCTCTACATCACCCATGACCTGGCGACGGCCTACTACATCAGCGACTTTGTTGCTGTGATGAACAAGGGCGTGATCGTCGAGTTCGGCCCCGCCCGCGAGGTGATGACGCATCCGCAGCACGACTACACCAAGCTGTTGCTTGACTCCATTCCCACCACACGCCAGCGCTGGCGTCCTCGATCGAGCGTGGCGATCTGATCCCTATCGACCCCAATCCGTACCAGGCGCTGGAACAGCGCCGGATAAATTGACTGGAGCCAGCATGAGCGAGTTCACGATTTTCGACGTCAGGTACCCGCCCGAAAAGCGGCAACGTGTGATCGTCAATACCGATGCCAAGAACGAGTGCGACGACCAGTTCGCCATCGTTCAGGCGATCCTGACGCCGTCCTTCGAACAGCATGGTGTGATCCCCGCGCATTTCGGCGAGAAGAAGTCGCGCACCAGCCTCAAGGACAGCCACGACGAGACCATGCTGCTGCTCAAGCTGATGAATCTTGAGGGGCAGGTGCGGGTGGAGGATGGAGCGACGCATGCCATGCCCGACGAGACGACACCTGTCGACTCGCCCGGCGCACGGCTGATCATTGCCGAGGCGATGAAGCCGGACGACCGGCCGCTTTATGTCGCCTTCTACGGGCCGCTGACCGACATGGCTTCGGCACTCTTGCTCGAACCCGCCATTGAGAACAGGAAGGTTGTCGTCGTCTGGATCGGCGGCGGGGCATGGCCCAATGGCGGCCGCGAGTACAACCTTTCGAACGACATTCCCGCAGCCAACGTGGTGATGAAATCCAAGCTGACTGTCTGGCAGATACCGCGTCACACCTACCGTACCATGGGCGTGACCTATGCCGAGATGATCGAGAAGGTCTATCCGCACGGCGAATTGGGCAAGTACCTCGTCGAGCAGGTGATCGAGTACAACATGCGGACCGATCCGCACATGGAACACCGTTCTCTCGGCGACTCGCCGTGCATCGGCATCATCATGGATCCCGAGGTGGGAGCGTGGACCTGGCGCCCTGCGCCGACCTTCGACGATCAGATGCACTATATCCACTCGGGCCAATACCGCCCCATCCGTGTCTACGACAACGTCAACACGCGCTTCATCCATGAGGACCTCTGGGCCAAGCTCGCCCAGTTCCATCGCCGCGGATCGCGCGACTATCGGGGCTGACGGGCGCACCAGGGCAGGGCGCTGACTTCCATCCAGAGAAGGCCGGACACTCGGTCGGTCGTCTTGAGCACGATGCGAAGTTGGAGCGCGGCGAGGCCGCCCACTGCGGCTTTGCCCGCACTAGCCGGCCTCGCCCTGGACACACTGATCTGACCAGACGCCGACGCGAGGCTCGTCGGCCAATCAATGGAGTACCCGGCATGCCATCGCCATCCACTGTCGCCAAATGGGACGTCTTCGAGCACACCATCGTGGCCGAAATTCCGGGCAATCCCTATCTGGAGGTCAGCTTCTGGGGTGTCTTCGCCCTCGATAACCGGACCATCCGGGTTCCCGGATTCTACGATGGGAACGGTAGCTTCAAGGTTCGTTTCAGCCCGGACCAGACCGGCCATTGGACCCTGACCACGCAGTCCGACACCGCAGTCCTGAATGGGCAGACGGCGAGCTTTACGGCCACCGAAGCTCGCCCTGGCGTCCATGGTCCGGTACATGTGCGCAACACTTTCCACTTCGGTCATGCCGACGGGACGCCCTTCTTCCCTTTCACCACGACCTGCTACGTCTGGACCCACCAGCCAATCGAATTGCAGGAGCAGACCCTTGCGTCATTGGCCGAGTGCGAGGCCTTCAACAAGCTCCGGATGTGCGTGCTGCCCAAGCACTATCCCTACAACACGAACGAGCCTTTGCACGACGTGTTCGAGGTAAAGGCCGACGGCAACTACGATCCCGACAAGCCGAACTTCGAAGCTTTTCGGCATTTCGAGGCGCAGATCGCGCAACTGGCGGAGATGGGGATCGAGGCCGATGTCATCATCTTCCACCCCTACGACCGTTGGGACCACTGCATGTGGACCCAAGAGCAGGACTACCGATACCTGAAGTATCTCGTCGCCCGCATCGCTGCTTACCGGAACGTCTGGTGGTCGCTCGCCAACGAGTACGACTTCATGCTCGACGTGAAGCCGATGGAGCGCTGGGACCGCTTTTTCTCGATCATCGAGGAGAACGATCCCTATGGGCACCCTAAGTCGATCCACCAGGGCGACCCGAACCAGATGTACAACCATCGGCGGCCGTGGGTCGACCACGTCAGCATCCAGCACTACGACACACTCCGAACGGCCGAATGGCGGCGCGACTACGGCAAGCCCATGGTCAACGACGAGATGCACTATGAGGGCAACATCATCCAGAACTGGGGCAACATCACTGCTGAAGCGTTGGTGCACCGCTTCTGGATGACCGTGACGAAGGGGGGCTACGCCGGCCACGGCGAGACCTAC
Organism: Devosia equisanguinis; assembly: GCA_945888565.1. Classification (GTDB taxonomy): domain Bacteria; phylum Pseudomonadota; class Alphaproteobacteria; order Rhizobiales; family Devosiaceae; genus Devosia_A; species Devosia_A equisanguinis_A. The sequence continues at coordinate 2,897 of CAMDAL010000263.1, forward strand.
TCGCACCCCGAAGATATCTTGTGGTGGGCGAAGGGCGGCAAGCTGCACGGACAGAGCCCGGACCGCATCGCGTTCCTGCGAAAGCTCATGGAGGAGGACGTCAAGAACGGCCTTACCCCCTTCGAGGAACTTTCTACCATACGCTCCTGGCGCTCGATGGGCGCCGCCCGCGACGGCGACGTGACGTTCCTCTATTTCGGCGAGCACCGTCCGGTGATCTGGTCGCTCGGCCTGCCTCAGGAAGACGGCAACTGGGAGGTCGACGTCATCGATACCTGGAACATGACGATCACGCCGGCCAAGCGCGTTCCAGCTCCGATCCCGGTGGTCACCCGCCATGGCGGCACGACCCAGGGTGGCAAGGCAAACGCAGCCTTCGGCATCGAGTTGCCGGGCAAGCCGTTTCTTGTGGTGAGGGTGAGACCCGGCAAGGCGCCCTGATCCGTCCGGATTGCGCTCGCGACGCTGTTCTGCGCGGAACGATGAGCAGTATCGCCTGTGGAAGAAAACTGTTGGGGTGGCGGGTGATCCACGGCGGAGCTACCTGCCGCCCTGCTGGATGTTCCCAACGTGATAGAGCGCACTGGCCCGGTTGAGGTGGTCGCCCATCAGTTGCGCCGCGCTGGCAGGGTCGCCGGCCGCTATGGCGGCGAGGATCGCCTCGTGCTCGGCGATCGTGACCGACTCGTGCCCGGGGCTGCGGACGAGATGGCCATGAAAACTGGCCAGCCATGAAAAGAGCGCCTCGCTCAAGGCAATAAAGATCGGGTTACCGGTCACCCGGGCGATCTCCAGATGGAACCGGCCGTCGAGCTTGAGGAAGTCGGGCGAGCTCGGCTTGGTCTTTTTCATCTCCGCCAGCACCGCCTCGATCCCGGCGAGTTGCTCAGCCGTCCGCGTCCGGGCCGTGATGCGGGCCATTTCCATCTCGAAGGTGGCCCGCGCCTGCTTGAGATGCTCGAGGCTGCTGGCCGAATGCGAGAGGACATGGCGCATGGTCTCGCCCATCTGCCCGATGGCCCTTTCCATCGAGGGCTGGGCGACGCGCGGCCGTTCGCCGTGGCGGATTTCGATCAGGCCCATGCGCTGCAGGTTCTGCATCGCCTCGCGGATCGCCGGCCGGCCGACCTGGAAGCGCGCCATCAGTTCGCGCTCGGACGGCAGCGGGTCGCCCGGTCGCACATCGCCCGCCTGGACCTCCGCGAGCAGACGCTCCTCGATCTGGTGCGAGAGCTTGCGGCGAGCGATGGGTTCGGATTTGGCTTCCATGCTGGGTCCCGGTTAGGCTTGACGCAAGGGCCAGCACGGCGCGGTGCGGCCATCGTGGCAAATAGCGCTATCACGCACGTCCCGCAACGCATTCTGATCGCAGCCCGACTGGCGTCGCCCGATGCGGCGCCTCTGACCACAGCTTCAAGGCCCGCGACCATTGCAGCTGCCACAGAACTGGTCTAATGACCTAGACAGATGATGTCCAGGCGATCCAGTCGCACCAGACATGCGATGAATTGCCGTGCAGGCATCGTTTGGGAGCCAGAAGATGACGAAGATCGCCTTGTTGGGTGCCGGTGGCAAGATGGGCGTCCGCCTGTCCAGGAATCTGACGGGTTCGCGTTTCGATGTGGCGCATGTCGAAGTCTCGGAGGAGGGGCGTCAGCGCCTCAGGGATGCGTCCGGGCATGAATGCGTCGAACTGGGCCAGGGGCTTTCACGCGCCGATGTCGTGGTGCTCGCCGTCCCCGATCGCGCCATCGGCAAGGTCGCTCATCAGATTGTTCCCGACCTCGATCCCGGCACGGCGGTCATGGTCCTCGATGCGGCCGCGCCCTATGCCGGCGAAATGCCCGAGCGGGACGACGTCACCTATTTCGTTACCCACCCCTGCCATCCGCCGATCTTCAACGACGAGACCGACCTTGAGGCCAAGAAGGACTATTTCGGCGGCGTCCTGGCCAAGCAGCATATCGTCTGCGCCCTGATGCAGGGCCCCGAAGAGCATTATGTGCTCTGCGAGGAAGTGGCCCGCACCATCTATGCCCCGGTGATGCGCTCGCATCGCTGCACCGTCGAGGCCATCGCCATCATGGAGCCGGCTCTGTCCGAAACCATCGGCGCCACCATGGCCCTGGCGCTGCGCGAAGCCACCGACGAAGCCATCCGTCGCGGCGTACCGGCCGATGCCGCGCGCGACTTCATGCTCGGCCATCTCAATATCGAACTGGCCATTGCCTTTGGCATCTTCCCGGAAGGGAAGTTCTCCGATGGTGCACTCCACGCCATCGAGGCGGCCCGCCCCAAGATCTTCCGGGACGGCTGGCTCGACTCCATCTTCGCGCCCGAGGCCGTCCTGGCCTCGGTCAAGGAGATATGCAACCCACCCAAAAAGGTGGCCTAGCCCGGTCCCGCGATTTCGGAGCGCAAGTACAGGGACCGTGCAGTGACAGACGTGAGCCGCATTCTCGCCCACTACCGCATCGAGACCGCCGCCGACCCCCGTCGCGCCGCCGAGATCATGGCCGGCGAGCAGTCGTCCGGCACCTTTGTGGCGGTGCCCGGCGAGACACCTGAACTCACGGAGCGGGCAGGGGCCCGGGTCGAGGCACTCCACCTGCTCGAGCCCGCCGAAGCGCCGTCGCTGCCGGGTGCCCGCCGCGCGCCCGGCGCGCCGATCCAGCGGGCCAATGTCACGCTCTCCTGGCCCATCGAGAACATGGGGCCGTCTCTGCCCAATCTCGTTGCCACCGTCGCCGGCAATCTCTTCGAGCTGCAGCAGTTCTCCGGCCTGCGTCTTCTCGACATCGAACTCCCGGCGCCTTTCTTCAAAGCCTCCCGGGGCCCGCAGTTCGGCATTGCCGGCACCCGCAAGCTCAGCGGCGTCGCCTCCGGTCCGCTGATCGGTACCATCGTCAAGCCCAGCGTGGGCTTCGGTCCGGCCGAAACCGCCGCTCTCGTGCATACCCTCGCCGAGGCCGGCATCGATTTCAGCAAGGATGACGAGCTGCAGGCCAACGGTCCGCATTGTCCCTTCGCCGACCGTGTCGCGGCCGGCATGTCGGT
>CAMDAL010000264.1 GCA_945888565.1 Devosia equisanguinis
CGCAAGGTTACCCGACGCGAGCGCCGCGATGCTCTTGGCGCCGACGGACTGACGGTGAAATGGCTTACCGGCAAGGACCTCACCGAAGCCGTCTGGGACCAGTTCTTCGAATTCTACCAGGATACCGGCAGTCGCAAATGGGGGCGCCCCTACCTGACCCGCAGCTTCTTCTCGCTGCTCGGCGAGGCGATGGGCGACCGGGTCCTGCTGATGTTCGCCTATGACGGTGACGAACCGATCGCAGGCACGTTCAGCCTCATCGGCCACGACCGGCTCTATGGCCGCTACTGGGGCGCCACGCGCAACGTGCCGTTCCTGCATTTCGAGCTCTGCTACTACCAGGCCATCGACTTCGCCATCGCCCACAAGCTCAGCGTCGTCGAAGCCGGCGCGCAGGGCGAACACAAGCTGGCTCGCGGCTACGAGCCCACCATCACCCGCTCCGCCCACTGGATCGGCCACCCGGGCCTCCGCGACGCCGTCGCCCGCTTCGTGGCGCAGGAGCGTGCAGCGGTAGCGCGCGACCAGGAGGTTCTCGATCAGTACACACCCTTCCGGCATGGCGACCCGCCGGGGCGTTGAAAGCTTGCGAACCATCGACTGCTATGATGCAAGCAAGCCGACTGGACGCCGACAGGCTCCGCGCGGTATTTTCAGGCCCCAAGGCTTCGGCCAAACGGGGGCCACACTCTGAGTGGATGGCAAAGCCACCAGAGTTCAGGGAGACGGAATGAGTAAGCGCATCGCGATCGCGGCGATCGGCACGATGGGTGACGTCCAGCCATTCGTGGCGCTGGGACGCGCGCTGACCAAGCGCGGCCATTCCGTCGTCATCGCGACGACCCTCGACTTCGAAGATTTCGTCAAGTCGCACGGGCTCGAGTACCAGACGCTCGGCACCGACATCCAGGCGTTCCTGCGCCAGAGCCAGTTCGACACCGTCATGCAGAAGAACTCTCTGCTCTACGCGCCAAAGCTTCTGCGCGACGGGCAGAAGATCCTGAAGGTCGCCACCCGCCACCTCTGGGCCGTGGCACAGGATTGCGACGCCATCGTCTTCCACCAGACCACCAACTTCGCCGTCGATATCGCCGAGGCGCTCGACATCCCGTCGATCATGACGGCGTTCCAGCCGCTGAACCCGACCGGCGAGTTCCCCTATTTCGCCTACGAGGGTACGACGCCGGAGCCGCTGTTCAACCGCATCAGCCTCGACCCGCTGTTCAACCGGCTGAGTTACGTCATCCAGGCGGCCTACCAGACCTATTATGATTTCCCGCGCGACCGGATGCGCGCCAAGCTGCTCGGCCTGCGCTCCCGCAAGCGCTCAGGCTTCTCGAAGAACGCCCGCGGCGAGCCGATCCCGGCGCTGCACGCCTACTCGCCCATCATCTCGCCGCGGCCCGGCGACTGGCCTGACTCGACCATCGTCACCGGCTTCTGGCGCCTCGACGACGATACGGGCTGGGAGCCGGATGCCGAGTTCCGCAAGTTCCTCGATGCCGGCGATGCGCCGATCTACCTGGGTTTCGGCTCGATGCCCTGGGGCGCCCAGCGCAACACCGAGATCGTCACCAAGGCGCTGAAGGCTTGGGGCGGACGCGCCGTCGTCGGCAAGGGCTGGGGTGGCATCCGCTCCGAGGACCTGCCGGACACGGTCTACTCGATCGAGAAGGCGCCCCACACGCGGCTGTTCCCGCTGATGAAGGCGCTGGTGCATCATGGCGGCGCCGGCACCACCTATGCCGGCCTCTACGCCGGCAAGCCGACCTTCGTCGTCCCGCACTTCTTCGACCAGCCCTACTGGGGCCGCCGCGTCTACGAGCTCGGCTGCGGGCCGCAGCCGGTGCGCCTGCGCAAGCTCACCCCGACCATCCTCGCCGCCGCGCTCGACGAGCTGTCCTCCGACACCTCCTACGAACAGGCAGCCGCCGAGCTCAGCGACCGGCTGCACCACGAGGATGGCACGAACCTCGCCGCCGACATCGTCGAGGAGACGATCGAGGGCTATCCCGGCAACTTCGATGAATCCGACCAACTGATGGGAGCCGCCTCGTGACCGCCTACGACCCCGCCAACATCTTCGGCAAGATCATTCGCGGCGAGATCCCGGCGCACAAGATCTACGAGGACGCCGATGTCCTCGTGATGATGGACATCTTCCCGCAGTCGAAGGGCCACACGCTGGTGATCCCCAAGGCCGCATCGCGTAACCTGTTCGATGCCGATCCGGCGGTCCTGGCACGCGCCATCGCCCAGGTGCAGCGCGTCGCCAATGCCGTGCACAAGGCGATGAGCGCCGATGGCATCCGCATCGCGCAGTTCAACGAAGCGCCGGCCGGCCAGTCGGTGTTCCACCTCCACTTCCACGTCATCCCTGCCTATGGCGGGCAGGAAATGGGCCGCCACGCCGAAGGCAAGGCCGACGATGCCGAGCTCGCCGCGCAGGCGAAATCGATCGCCGCCGCTCTCGCCTGAGCCGGAGGGGGAGCGCGTGACACCTGCCCCGCACCTCACCCTCGGCCTCCTGCTCACCGCCGCTGCGGGAATGATCGACGTCGTCGGCTTCATCGAGCTCGGCGGCTTCTACACCTCGTTCATGAGCGGCAATACCACGCAGTTGGGCGCCGCCTTCACCGGCATGGAGGGCATGCTGCTCGCCCTGCCGCTGGGCCTGCTCATCATGTTCTTCCTGGGCAGCTTCCTCGGCGCGCTGCTGGCCGGCTTCTCGTGGGGCGGCGGGCGAGCGGTAACGGCGCTGGTGCTGGCGGGGCTGACCGTCACGCTCGCGCTCCACCAGCTTGGCGTGCCCTCGACGCAGTCCATGCTGGTGCTGGCCGCCTCCGCCGGGGCGCAAAACGCCATCCTGACGCAAAAAGGCGCGGCGCGGCTTGGGGCCACCTTCATCACCGGCACGCTGTTCGCGGCCGGGCAGGATCTGGCCCGTGCCGTCCGCGGGCAGGCGCCGCCGTTCCGCTGGACGCAGCACCTGATGGTCTGGCTGGCCCTGCTGCTCGGCGCCCTCGTCGGCGCGGCGGCCTACGCGACGTGGCACCTCTGGGCGCTGTTGCTGCCCGGCGCAGTTTACCTCGCCACGCTGACGGGCTTCCTGCTCCGGCGCATCGAATAGAAAAGGCCGGGATCGCTCCCGGCCTTCATCACATTCGTTACTCAGCCTCAGCTGTTTTCTTCAGCCGGCTTGTCCTCGGCCTTGTCGGCCGCCGCCTTCTTCTTGCTCGCCTTGGGGCCGGGAATGGCCTTGGGGCGTGCCGGACGCGGCGGGATGGCGATCAGCTCGAGCTTGGCATCCGGGCCGACGCCGACGACCGCCACCGTCACCGAACCACCATTCACCAGCTCGCCGAACAGCACCTGGTCAGCCAGCGGCTTCTTGACGTGCTCCTGGATCACCCGACCCAGCGGGCGGGCGCCCATGCGCTCGTCATAGCCACGGATCGCCAGCCACTCGGCGGCCTCCGGGGTCAGCTCGATGGTCACGCCACGCTCGGCCAACTGGCCTTCGAGCTGCAGCACGAACTTCTCGACCACGCGACGCACCACGATCGGCGGCAGCGGGCCGAACGAGATGATGGCGTCGAGGCGGTTGCGGAACTCCGGCGTGAACATCCGGTTGATCGCTTCCTCGTCGTCCCCCTGCTCGCGCTTGCGCCCGAAGCCGATCGGCGACTTCTGCAGCTCCATGGCGCCGACATTCGAGGTCATGATCAGGATAACGTTGCGGAAGTCGACCGCCTTGCCGTTGTGGTCGGTCAGCTTGCCGTGGTCCATCACCTGCAGCAGGATGTTGAACAGGTCCGGGTGTGCCTTCTCGATTTCGTCGAGCAGCACAACCGAGTGCGGATGCTGGTCCACGCCATCGGTCAGCAGACCGCCCTGGTCGAAGCCGACATAGCCCGGAGGAGCGCCGATCAGCCGCGAGATGGTGTGCCGCTCCATGTATTCCGACATGTCGAAGCGCAACAGTTCCACACCCAGCGTATCCGCCAATTGCTTCGCCACCTCGGTCTTGCCGACGCCGGTCGGGCCAGTGAACAGGTACGAGCCGATCGGCTTTTCCGGTTCGCGCAGCCCGGCCCGGGCCAGCTTGATCGCCGACGACAGCGCCGTGATCGCCGCATCCTGGCCGAACACCACCGTCTTGAGATTGCTCTCGAGGTGCAGCAGCAGCTCGGAGTCCGACTTCGATACCGACTTGGGCGGAATGCGGGCCATCGTCGCGACGGTCTGCTCGATGTCCTCGACGTCGATGATCGCCTTCCGCTTGTCCGGCGTCAGCAGCATCTGGCTGGCGCCGGTCTCGTCGATCACGTCGATCGCCTTGTCCGGCAGCTTGCGGTCGTTGATGTAGCGCGCGCTCAGTTCCACCGCGGCCTTCAGCGCCTCATCGGTGTACTTGAGCTTGTGGTAGTCCTCGTAGTACGGCCGCAGCCCCTTCACGATCTCGATCGCATCGGGGATCGACGGTTCGTTGACGTCGATCTTCTGGAAGCGACGGACAAGCGCCCGGTCCTTCTCGAAGAACTGGCGGTACTCCTTGAACGTCGTCGAGCCGATGCAGCGGATGGCGCCGGAAGCCAGTGCCGGCTTCAGCAGGTTCGATGCATCGAGCGCCCCACCCGAAGTGGCACCGGCGCCGATCACGGTGTGGATCTCGTCGATGAACAGGATGGCGTCGGGGTGCTTCTCGAGCTCCTTCATCACGGCCTTCAGCCGTTCTTCGAAGTCACCGCGATAGCGGGTGCCGGCCAGCAGCGAACCCATGTCGAGCGAGTAGATGATCGACTCGCGCAGCACCTCGGGCACCTCGCCCTCGACGATCTTGCGCGCCAAACCCTCGGCAATAGCCGTTTTCCCGACGCCGGCATCGCCGACATAAAGCGGGTTGTTCTTCGAGCGCCTGCACAGAATCTGGATGGTCCGGCGCAGTTCGTTGTCGCGCCCGATCAGCGGGTCGATCTTGCCGGCCTTGGCCTTCTCGTTGAGGTTGACGCAGAAGTCGGCGAGCGCCGAACTCTGGCCACTGCCGCCCTGCCGCTCGCCATCTTCGCCCTGGCCGTTACCACCGGGCTGATCGGCGCCGCGCACGCGACGCTCCTCGCCCTGGCCGGACTTGGTGATGCCGTGCGAGATGAAGTTGACCGCGTCGAGCCGCGTCATGTCCTGCTGCTCGAGGAAGTAGGCCGCATGGCTCTCGCGTTCGGCAAAGATGGCGACGAGCACGTTCGCACCCGTAACCTCTTCCTTGCCGGACGACTGCACATGGATCACCGCGCGCTGGATCACGCGCTGGAAGGCGGCGGTCGGCCGCGCATCCTGCCCGTTCGGCACCACGAGGCTGTCGAGTTCTTCGTTGATGAAATCCTCGAGATCGCTCTTGAGCGCTTCGATGTCGACGTCGCAGCCGGTGAGTACCGCGATGGTGTCGCGGTCATCGGTCAGCGCCATCAACAGGTGCTCGAGCGTCGCGAACTCGTGTGCCCGCTCGCGGGCCAGGTTCATTGCCTGATGCAGGGCCTTCTCAAGTCCGCGCGAAAAAGATGGCATATGACTGGTTCCTATTGCTTTTCCATCACGCATTGCAGCGGATGCTGGTTCTTGCGGGCGGCATCCATGACTCGGGTGACCTTGGTTTCGGCCACCTCGAAGGGATAGATCCCGCATTCCCCCACGCCGTGGTTATGAACGTGCAGCATGATGCGCATGGCGTCTTCACGCGATTTGTTGAAGACGTCTTGAAGCACCAGCACCACGAACTCCATTGGCGTGTAGTCGTCGTTGAGGATCAGCACGCGGTAGAGGCTTGGCCGCTTGCTCCTGGTCTTGGGCTTGGTGATGGTCGCCGCATCGTTCCGGCCGGTGCCCGATCCGCCGTTGTCCCCGCCATCTTCCTTGGCAAGGCGCAGCCGGTTGCTGAAGTGGAAGAAAATGCG
>CAMDAL010000265.1 GCA_945888565.1 Devosia equisanguinis
CGATGCCCTGGCCGGCACCGGTGATGATCGCCACAGTGTTGTCATGTCGCATAGGTTGCCCTTTCGGTCGGGTGAGCGCGGCCGCTATCCAGTCGAGCGATTTGAGCCGCATGTGGCCGTAGTTGTATAACGAGATCGACGCGGCGCCAGCGGCATCGAGCTGCGTCACCGCGCTTCGTACCTCGTCGGCGGCGCATGCCATCACGACATTAGCCCGAAAGGCTTAGAATGCGCGCGACTCAGGGTCGGTCTACGGATCGCTCGCGGGCTCTATACCGTCGGTGAAGAAGAGATCGGGTTGGTAGCAGTTGCGACCGCTCACGGCGTGGCCATCAATGCCAGCGGCGGAGGCTGTCGCGAGACGGGCGTCGCAGAAGCACATGCCAAGCATAATCTGGACGCGAGGCGTGGCATCCGTTCGCACAAACTTGTTGGCGTGATAGCTCACGGTCAGCGAAACGGCGTCGATGCCTAAGTCGCGAAGCCGCGGCAGCACGGTTTCGGCGCCTTCGTACTCGAGATCCCAAGGATAGAGATACATAGCTCTGGTCATGTAAGTTTGAGCTCGAGCCGCACGGCGTCGGCGGGACCGCTCCGCAACCGCAGATGACCGGGCAGGGTGGCAACTGGCCGAAAGCCGGCGCGCCCGAGGGCCTCGAGTTTGGCAGTGTCTGAGGTGACCACGACGGCCTCTAGTGTCTCGATGCGTCGGCTTCCCGCCGCAGCCAGCAGGCGGGCGAGCATCTCATCGCGATGAGTGGCGTAGCTCGCATGCGCAGCGACATCGACGATGCCGCGATGCGAAACGCTGGGTGCGGGGCCAGGGGTCAGCGTCCCCATGCCGAAGATCCGACTGGAGTCGATCGCAGCCAGCATCAGCACGACGCCGCCGCGCTGATGCACGCTTTCGTGGACAAGGGGGAAGGCCGAGACGCAGCGCTTCGGATCTGCGGCGGCGATCGACATCAGCCCGCGCGGCATGTCGATCACGGCGTCCGCCAAGGGCTGGGTCAGAAGCCGGACGAAGCCCGTCATGTCGCCCCATTGCGCATCCCGGAGGGCGACAGCATGCCCCGGTGCGAAGGTCATGTCGGCCTCGAATCCTGGCGCAGCGCGGCACATGATCGAGCCGGCTACACGGATGAAACCGCATCGCTCGTAGACATTTCCTTCCATCCGCGATGAACCGAGAAACGCCAGGGTGCAGCCTGCCTCGAAGCCGATCGCGACCGCTGCATCTGTCACGAGTTTGGCGAGGCCTTGCCCGCGAAATGCAGCCAGCGTCACCACATTGCCGATAAGGCAGGTTTCCGGCGCATGCGCGGCGAAATTGACCGTGGCGCTCGCGACGGCCCGACCGTCAATCCGCGCGACGACGGAGACCGTGCGCAGCGTGTCTGCATAGTCGCCGTTAAGCGCCTCCAGCCAATCATAGTCGGTGCGTGTCCACTCGCTGCGCCAGAGGCCGATCAATTCCTGCTGTCCGGCAGGTTCTAGCGGGTAGGCGTGGCGACTGAGTTTGATCATCGGCGGACCCAACTGACGTCGGGCCGCGGCGTGGCATCGGCTGAGCGGGGCCATGCGAAGGGTGACAGGTCGACCTCGCTCGTCTTGCAGGTGATCGCCGCCGCGATATGCGCGCCGACGGCGGGAGCGCTGGCGAAGCCATTGCCGCTCCAGCCGCAGTCGCACCAGAAGCCATCGATATCGCCGACCGGCCCGACGATCGGGTGGCCGTCGGGAGTCATGTCGTAGATCGCCGAAAAGCCGCCGACCGAGGGCGTGCGCCGCATCGCCGGCACGCGCTGCTCGACCAGCCGGCGAACATCATCATGCTGCGCGCGGCTGACGGTCTCGTCATAGCTGTCGGGGTCGACGCGGTCGGCTGTCCAGCCGAACCGCGCTGCCCGCAAATAGCCCTCGCCGGCATCGCGCAGATAAATCTGGTTGATGCCGTCCGACAGGATCGGGCCGGGCACACGGAGGCTCTCGGGCTTGCGGTAGAGCGCCGTGGGCACGCGGTGAATCTCGATCGGCAAGGTCACGCCGGCCATCGCGCCGACGCGGTCGCCCCAGGCCCCGGCGCAATTGACCACGAGGCCCGTCGCGATCCGGCCGGACGCGGTCACCACTGCCTGCACCTTGCCATTGGCCACATCGATGCCGGTGACCTCGGCGTCTTCGATGAAGCGCACGCCCAGACGCTTAGCCGCCGCGACGAGGCTTTCGGTGGTCTTGATCGCGTCGGCAAAGCCCCCCTTGGTGAGGAGCACGCCGGACTCCGAGCCACTGAACACGCAGGACGGCGCCAGCCCAGGCAGGTCCGCCGGGGCGATCAACTCGAATGGTGCGCCAAGGCGCGTCATCAGGTCGAGATCGGCGCCGAGCGTCGGCTGATCGAAGCTCTCGGTGAACCGCAGGAAGCTGTTCTGGACGAAGCCTGCATCGCCACCGATCACGTCGTCCCATTGCTCGAACATCGCCGTCGCCTCGAGCACCAGGCGGATGTAGATCGCGTCCGAAAACAGCGGCCGGATCATCGCACCCGATTTCGCCGTCGGCCCCGCCGCGACGTGCTTTTTCTCGAGCACGACGACCGATCCGGCGCCGGCTTTGGCAAGATGGTAGGCGAGCGACGCGCCGTGCAGACCGGCGCCTATGATCACGATGTCGGCATTCGATGTCATGTGACTGCTCCCGAGCGCTGGTAAGGTGTCAGTCCACAACGAAGCGGCATGCGCGCACCTCCGCGAACCCTTCATTCATGACGTAATAGGTCAAAAGGCTCACGCCCTCTTCCGCGGGAACCAGATCCGGCGAGCCGAAGGTGAAGCCGGGCAGCGACTCCCAGAGCTTACCGTCGCTCGGATCGCGCGCTGCCTGCGCCCGTTCCCCTATCGGCGCGCCGAGCATCCGGTGGCTCCGCGCGTCCCACATCTGGATCGGCGAGGCCTCGTCCCAATGCTGGCCTGCATCGGGCGATTGCCAGAGTCGGATGCCCTCGGGTGGTGTTCGCACATTGCCGGCGACGATCACCCTTGCGTCGTCGATCGTGAGCAGTGCAGAGGCCTGGGCGACAATCGGGGTCGGCCGCGGTGCACTCCAGCTGCGGCCATTGTCCGTCGACGCGCAAAGATGTGCCGCAACCGTCTCTTCCGTTGCGTTCACGAAGGCCCACAGCCACATCAGGATCGTGCCGTCGGGTAGCGCCGCGAATTTGGGGTCCCCGAAGCTCAGCCGGCCGCTGGTGTCACGCGCAACGAACTGGAACGGGGAGAAAACACCGGACGAGACGTCATAATGCCCGGTCATGACGGCCTGCAGTCCGGCGTCCGTGGTGACCTCGGCCGGCACCAGCACCTGGCCATCGGGCAGGGGCAGGGGCAGGGGCAGGGGCAGGGGGCACCGGGGCGGCTGTTGATGTAGCGCAGCGGCGGCGTGCCCGGCAAATGGGCGAGCGTCGGCGCCGACCATGTCCTGCCGCCATCTGCGCTTCGCACGACGTAGAATCTCTGCTCGAGATGGCGGCCCGTGCTGCTGAAGATAAAGGCTTCCGCCGCATCGGTAATCTCAACGGCCGTGAACATGGCGAGGACGCTGCAGTCGCTGGCCTCGACCACCGTGCCAGCATGAACCGACTGCGGCACAGCCGCTTTCAAACCGTCCCAGATCGTCTGCGGCTCACTCCAGCTCCGCCCGCCATCATCCGAGCGCTGCACCATGAACACGCCGTCGCGTGAGTGCTTCTCCTTGCCGCGACGATAGACCGACAGGATGGTCCCGTCGCGCAGCCGGCAGGAGGTCGGGAAGGCGAACGCCCATCGCTCACCCAGATGGCGCTCCGGTGAAACTGCCACATCGTCGAGAATGGAGGCTCTCATCGACCCCCCTATGCTGCCGCGAGGATGCTGCGGGGCGCATCGACGAGCATGCTGTCGATCTGTGCCTCGGTGACACCCCGGACGCGCAGTTCGGGCAGGAAAGAGGTCCAGACGTGGTCGAAGCCCCGTCCCCCGTTGCGGTGCATCTGCGACAGGCGGCAGGTGTCGGTGGACAGTGTTACTTTCCCCGCATGGCCGAGCGCCATCAGCGCTGCGATGCGATCGGCGCGCGTGGTGTCGGCCGCCAGTTCGGTCCAGCCGATCATGTCAAACTGGCAATAGGCACCACGCGCAAGGATCGGCAGGCAATAGTCGAGGTCGAGGTCGATATCGGTGTGCCAGTGTGCGTCGCAATGGCCGATGACCACGCGGCCGAGGTCGGCGCCGTGCCGTTCAAGGACATCTAGCTGCGCATGTCCCGCCCGCCCCAGGGAGGCATGCGTCGATATGGCGACGCCGGTTCGTTTCTGCGCCTGAGCGGCCGCAATGAACACGCGCTCTTCCATCTCGTGCAAACGGTAACCCGACGCATTCGCCACCGGCTCGTTGTGGCTCATCAATTCGCCGATGAGGCCGGCGCGAACACCGTCGGTGCCCTCTTCGATCTCGCGCACGAAATAGTCGGCGATCTGCTCGATCGTCGCCGTCCGCAGCCAATCGGGGTAGGTGCTCTCATCGTAGAAGGCGATGCCGCTGACGATCTGCACACCCGATCGCTCGCTGATCGTCCGCAACTTGCCGGCATCGCGACCGATACCCTCCGGCGTCACCTCGATGATCGACCGGCCTCCGGCCAGCCGGAACGCCGCGAGCTCGGCAATCACCAAATCGATATCGGTGACTTGGTTATCCGGACGGCTCGAGTGAACCGACACGTCGCAATAGAGATGCTCGTGCGATAGGGTAGGGCCGAGGTCGGCGGCATTGATCTCGCCGGTGACGGTCACGATGGTGTTGTTTGCCATGAGCCGTCCCGGTCCTCCGCCGCCTCAGTTGATCTGAGCTTCGGCCTGGGCGACGATGTCGAGTCCGACCAGCTCGCTCCACGCGGCGAGGAGGCGCTTTGTCACCGGGCCGACTTGGCCATCTCCAACCGCGTGGCCGTTGAACTTGGTCGAGGGCATGATGCAATAGGGCGTCGAGGTGAAGAACATCTCGTCGGCGGTGGCGAGGTCGTAGGGTTGCAGCACGGTTTCCTGCGTGGGGATGCCCAGTTGCTGTGCCAGCTCCAGCGCCGCGGCGCGGCTGATGCCGGCGAGGCAGTTGACCGTGGTCGGCGTCCTCAGCACGCCCTTGCTGACGGCGAAGATGTTGCCACCCTTGTTTTCAGCGACGTGGCCATCGAGGTCGAGAATGACGCTCTGCGCCTCGGGATCGACCAGCTTGGCCTCCATCTCGGCGAGGGTGTAGGGCAGGCGGCTGCGGTTCTTTATGCGCGGATCGAGCGACTGCGACGGCACCATGCGGCTCATCGGCGTCACGCCGTGGCAGCCCTGTTTGTAGAACTTGGCCCAGGGCTTCAGATTCATCGGCTGGGTGAAGATCATCACGGTGGGTGCGCCCACCTGCTTGGTCGGATCGGCACCGGCGATCGACAGACCGCGCGAGATGTTGTGGACGATCCAGCAATCCTCATGCGCTTCATAATTGTGGAGGTTGGCCTCGAACGTTTCGAGCGTGATGCGCTTCATCTCCGCCGGGCTCATCTGCGGATCGATGCGGGTGAGTTTCAGCGACAGATAGAGCCGCTCGATATGCTCATCGAGCTTGAACGGCGTGTGGTGGAAGGTCCGCGTCGACTCGGTCACCGTATCGGCCAGCATGATGGCGCTGTCGAAGATCGAGATCTTTGCATCCTGTTCGGCGACCAGTTCGCCGCTTAGATGAACCAGTCGGGTCAATGGCGCCTCCTAGAGGTCGAGCACGATGGGATTGGCAAGGTCGGCCACGATGCCGTCATCGCCCGCGTCGGCGCGCCACATCATCATGGCGACTTCGGCCGGCGTATCGAGCACGGTGAGGCCGGCATGCCAGATGTTACGATGAATG
>CAMDAL010000266.1 GCA_945888565.1 Devosia equisanguinis
CCGCAAAGGCCGAGGCGGACGTGCGAACGACAATCGACACCGCGCGGCTCAAAGGCGCAAATCCCTTCGATGTCATCCTCGCTACCCTCGCCTGAACGCGCCCAGAACGGTCAAAACGCGGCCTGCCGAAGGGGTGGGTAATTACTGGCGCCCCATCCTCGGCCCCGCCGCCACCCACTCCGATGGCGCGGGGACTGCTTGGTCGGTTAGTTTGTTTGCCTGTTGCGCGACCTGCGCACCGGGCAATTGTCGTTGGTCCCGCCATATTGATAGGCGGGAAAATTCCCGCTACAAGTTATCGGTCGAATATTGCGGCCGACACTTCGTGCCTGGCGTCCACTACGCCTGCTGAGGTTAATCCAAGATTCGATCGGCAAAGCTCCTATTGGGGTGGGAGTTGCCACGGCAGTCTGCGAAAGGGACTTATATGGCTACCGGCACTGTAAAATGGTTCAACGGCCAGAAGGGCTATGGCTTCATTCAGCCCGACGAGGGTGGGGCTGACGTCTTCGTACACATCTCCGCGGTCCAGCGTTCCGGCCTCTCCGGCCTCGACGAAGGCCAGAAGCTGACTTACGAGATCGTCAAGGACAAGCGGACCGGCAAGAACGCCGCCGACAACCTCCAGCCCAGCTGACCACCGTCTGGACCACTCAAGATCGGAGGCGCAGTTCCGGAGGGAGCTGCGCCTTTGTTACGTTTAGGCGAACGTTGAATGTGGAAGGCCTACCCCACGCCCTGACATCGTTAGCGGGCGTTCTGTGCGATAGACGCCGTTATTGAGCGTCAAGATCATTGTCAGTAACCCGGTCAAGGCAAGGCGGCGAACTTGTCGACGTCGCTGGTCGGCCCCGAGACGATCAGCACATCACCTTTCTCGATACGCTCGTCGGGCGCTGAAAACACGAAGCCTCCCCCCTGCCGCTTGACGCCTACGATGGTGATGTTGTGTCGCGATTGGATGACCGGGTCGGACAGCTTCTTGCCGTGATATCGCAGCGGGGCCTTGGTCTTTGCGATTCCGAACCCATCCTCGAACTCTATGAAGTCCATCATCTTTCCCAACACCATGTGCGCTACGCGCTCCCCCATGTCGGCCTCGGGAAAGACCACGTGGTGTGCGCCGGTCCGCTCGAGGATACGGCCATGGTTTCGGGTGGTAGCCTTGGCCCAGATTTCCGGCATCTGCATCTCGCTAAGCGCCAGCACGCTGAGCACGCTCGCTTCGACATCGGTACCAATGGCCACAACCGCCCGTCGGAAGTCTGCGACACCGATGCTGCGCAATGCTTCGATGTCGCTTCCGTCAAGTTGCACCACGTGCGTGATCTCGGAGGCGTGACGCTGAACCAGTACTGGGTCCTCGTCCATGGCAAGCACCTCGTGGCCGAGGCGAACCAATGACGTGGCCACGGCGCTGCCAAAACGCCCGAGCCCGATGACGACGACGCCCTGGGCGCGCCTGCTGTCGATGTCAACCAACGATAGGCCTCTCTTCTGGTAGCCGGAAAGCGGTGTACCGGTCCGACAGCGCTAGCGCGCTGGCGACGGTAATGGTTCCGACCCGGCCGATGAACATCAAGGCGATGATGACAAGCTGGCCGGCCGGAGGCAGTTCGGCGGTAATGCCGGTCGAGAGCCCAACCGTGCTGAAGGCAGAAACGACCTCGAACAGCACGCGGTCCAACGGCAAGTCCGTGATCGAAAGAATGATCAGCGTACCCGCCGAAATGGCGGCCAGCGACAGCAGCACCACCGTCAGGGCCTGCCGCTGCGTCTCCCGCCCGATACGCCTATGGAAAACGTTCACGTCCCGGCGCCTGCGGACTTCAGCCCACACTATGAAGCCCAGCAGCAGGAACGTGGTGATCTTGATGCCACCAGCCGTGCCGGCGCTGCCACCGCCGATCAGCATGAGCGCATTGGTGACAAGCAGCGTTTCGGTCTGCATGGCCCCGACATCGACGGCATTGAATCCGGCAGTCCGGCTCATCACCGAGTGAACGAATGCGTTCAGCACCCGGGCACCATCGTCGAGCAAGCCAAGAGTGCCCGGGTTCGACCATTCATACAGCGCCGTCAGCGCCGCTCCACCGAGCAGCAGGAACGCGGTGCCGAAGATCGTCAGGCGCGTGTGCAAAGACCAGCGCGAGGGATAGAGGATACGGCTGCGAAGCTCGAACAGCACCGGAAAGCCAATGCCGCCCAGGATGACCGCCAGCATCAGCGGCACCAGGATCACCGGGTCGCCGACAAATCCCATCAGGTTGTCCGAATAGGTTGAGAAGCCGGCATTGTTGAAGGCTGAGACCGAGTGGAAAATGGCATTCCATGCCGCAACGTGCAAGGGCTCGCCGTAAACTTCTCTCAATTGGAACATTAGCACAGCCGCCACCGCGACCTCGACTGCAATGGTAACGACCAGCACCAGGCGAAGAACACTGGTGACGTCGCCCAAAGCCATGCTCTTGGTCTCGGCCTGCGCTAGCAGACGCTGCCCAAGCGCCAGTCGCCGCGTCACCAGCATCGACAGCAAAGTCGCGCCGGTCATGATGCCGAACCCGCCGATCTGGAACAGCGCGAGGATCACCGCCTGGCCGAAGCCGCTCCAGTATGTCGGAGTGTCAACGACGATCAACCCGGTGACGCAGATCGCCGAAGTCGCGGTGAACAGTGCCACAAGGAAGGGCGCGCCGGCCCCGTCCACGTGGGAGATCGGCAACATCAGCAGCGCCGTGCCCAAGGCAATGCCGCCAAGGAATGCGGCCGGAATGAGCCGTGCAGGATGGCCGAGTCGCGCACCGAAGCCGCGACGAAGACGGGGCGTAAGGATGTGAAACACCCTCCGTGAAACCGGGGCGGGGATACCACCTTGCCACTCGTCTGTCACCAACCGGCAAGCATGGCAGGGTCGGCGATTCGTGAACCCCAGGTAAATTGCTTTGCGGGCACCTTGCTCCATACAAGCGGCCGCTCCGGCCACAAACCTGTCACCCACGCCCTACGCTCGGGCGAGGGGGCCTATGGTAGAGGCGACGTTAGACCCGCCCCTTGAACGACCCGCCCCCGCCGCCAATATCCACCGTTGTGGGTGCACCTGCTTGACCCGCGCCCAATGCGCAGGCACTTTACCTTGGCTTCCCCCAGATCGCCGCCCTGCCGCAAAGCGGTGGTGACTTGGCCGGGAAGCTTCTCTTTTGAGTGGAGACGGCTATGGACAAGATTCCGATGACCCCGGGCGGCCACGTGGCCCTCAGCGAGGAATATCGCCGCCGCACGTCTGAGGATCGCCCCACCATCATCGCAGCCATTTCGGAAGCCCGCGCCCACGGTGACCTCAGCGAGAACGCAGAGTATCACGCGGCCAAGGAGCAGCAGAGCCTGAACGAAGGCCGCATCAAGGAACTCGAGGCCCTGCTGGCGCTTGCCGACATCATCGACGTCTCCAAGCTTTCCGGGTCGACCGTGAAGTTCGGCGCCACCGTGAAGCTCGTCGACGAGGATACCGAGAAGGAAACCAGCTACCAGATCGTCGGCGACGCCGAGGCTGACCTGACCAAGCGCCGCATCTCGATCTCCTCGCCCATCGCCCGCGCCCTCATCGGCAAGGAAGCTGGCGAGAGCGTCGAAGTCGCTGCCCCCGGCGGCGCCCGCACCTACGAGATCCTCGAGGTCAAGTTCGTCTGATTTCGGCGCTGGCGGCACAACCGCCTTGCACCAGCCCGTGCGCCCTGGGGTTCCCGGCGGAACGGTGGTGACGATCCCGTGCAGGCCAATTGGCAGTGCGGCGGCCGCCGCACCACTGGCAGCGCTTTGCCCCGTCCAGACCAGAATCATGTGGGAACCCCTGTCACAAGGCCGCTGCGACACCCTGCCGGCCTTGTATCGACTCCGGGGCGTTGCCTATTTTACTGTTTATGTTGACTTGACGGCGCGCGCTGGGTCTGGCTGTTCCAGACAACAGGCGTGCCGCAAGCCGTGTTTGAAGTGCCTTCCGGGGCGCGGGCTCTCCGCGACGCGGTAGGCGCGTGGCGTGAGGAATCCTCGAATGCACTCGAAGCTCGTGATCATCGGCTCAGGCCCGGCTGGCTACACCGCGGCCATCTACGCCGCGCGCGCCATGCTCGAACCGGTGATGATCGCCGGTCTGCAGCCGGGCGGCCAACTCACCATCACCACCGATGTCGAGAACTACCCCGGCTTCGCCGACGTCATCCAGGGCCCCTGGCTGATGGAGCAGATGAAGGCCCAGGCCGAACATGTCGGCACCAAGTTCGTCAACGACATCATCGTCGAGGTCGACTTCGACCGCCGGCCCTTCGTGCTCATCGGCGACAGCGGCACCCGCTATACCGCCGACAGCATCGTCATCGCCACCGGCGCCCAGGCCCGCTGGCTGGGCCTGCCGTCCGAGGAGAAGTTCCAGGGCTTTGGCGTTTCCGCCTGCGCCACCTGCGACGGCTTCTTCTACCGCGGCAAGGAAGTGATCGTGGTCGGCGGCGGCAACACCGCAGTCGAAGAAGCGCTGTTCCTCACCAACTTCGCGTCCAAGGTCACCGTCATCCACCGCCGTGGCGAGTTCCGCGCCGAACGCATCCTGCAGGATCGCCTGTTCAAGAACCCCAAGGTGGAGGTGGTCTGGAACGCCGAGATCGCGGAGGTCGTGGGCCAGGACATGCCCCGTTCCGTGCAGGGCGTGAAGATCCGCGACACCGTCAGCGGCAATGTCACCGAGCGCACCGTCGATGGCGTGTTCATCGCCATCGGTCACTCGCCCGCCACCTCGATCTTCTCGGGCAAACTCGACATGAAGCCGGGCGGTTACCTGAAGGTCATCGCCGGCGGCACCGCCACCAACATCCCCGGCGTCTTCGCCGCGGGCGACGTCACCGACGATGTCTACCGCCAGGCCGTGACGGCCGCGGGCATGGGCTGCATGGCGGCGCTCGATGCCGAGGAATATCTCGCCTCCATCCAGCTCGCCGAAGCGGCGGAATAGGCCATGCTCGATTGGGACAAGCTTCGCATCTTTCACACCGCTGCTGAATCGGGAAGCTTCACCCACGCCGCCGAGAAGCTCAACATGAGCCAGTCGGCCGTGAGCCGGCAGATCTCGGCGCTCGAGGAGGACCTCGGGCTGAAGCTGTTTATCCGCCACGCCCGCGGCCTCGTCCTCACCGAGGTCGGCGAGCAGCTCTTCCGCACCGCGCACCGCATGCACTGGGAGCTGCAGCAGGTGGAGACGCAGATGTCGGAGAGCCAGGAGGTGCCCACCGGCCCCCTGCTTGTCACCACCACGGTCGGCATTGGCTCGACCTGGCTCAGCTCGCGCATCCACGAGTTTCTCGTCCTCTATCCCGACATCCAGATCGAGATTAAGCTGAACGACGCCGAGCTCGATCTCGCCATGCGCGAGGCCGACGTCGCCATCCGCCTGCACCGCCCGAACCAGTCCGAAATGATCCAGCGCAAGCTGTTCACGGTGCACAACCACTTCTACGCCTCGGTGACGTACCTCAAGGAGTTCGGCGAACCGCAGGCCGTCGAGGAGCTCGATGCCCACCGTGTCATCTCGTTCGGCGAGCCGGTTCCGAGTTACCTCGGCGACATCAACTACCTCGAGCGCTTGGGCCGCCCCGATTCCTCGCCGCGTCGCGCCGCCATGAAGGTCAACGCCATTTACGGTATGATGCAGGCCGCCCGCGCTGGCATCGGCATTGCGATGCTGCCCGACTACGTCACCGAGAACGAGCCGGAGCTCGCCCGCGTGCTGCCGGGCATCGAGCTGCCGGCCTACGAGGCCTATTTCGTCTATCCGCCCGCGCTCAAGAACTCCAAGCGCGTCGGCGTCTTCCGCGACTTCCTGGTCGGCAAGGCCCGCGAGTGGCAGTTCTGAGCCTTAAATCGCGACTGCGCGCCCGTCAGTA
>CAMDAL010000267.1 GCA_945888565.1 Devosia equisanguinis
CGGCGTCGCTGTGAAGGTGAACGTGTCGCCCTCGACGCCGATCGTCAGTTCCATGTCGGTCATGCGGGCGAGCACGCCGGTGTAGAACGGCTGGATGCCCCGCGCATCGACCCCGCCTTCCGGCGAGCCCGACAGCAACCCCTCTGCGCCCGACGGCATCAGCGTCTTCTGCCGCTTCTCCGGGTCCGACTTGGAGATGAAGGTGAACACCTCGCTGCCGGCCGGCCCTTCGACCTTTGCCGTCACCACGCCGCCGCGCGGTACCGCCATCGAGGCGATCAGCAGCATGTTCATCATCAGCTTGGCCTTGTGCTTGGGCAAGAGGATCAGCGGCACCTGCCAGTCGAGGTCGGCCTTCTCGATCTCGAACAGCAGCCGCGCCACGCGTTCGCACTCGCGCGTGTCGAAATCCGTGCCGGCGGTCGAGCTGGCGCCGTAGGCGAGCCGGGCGAACTCCAGCTTGGCCCGCGCCTGCCGCGTCGCGTTGACGATCAGCTCCTGCGCCCCATCGGCCATCGCCGACTGGGTGGGGTCCGCCAGCACTTCGAGCCCGTTGCCGATCGCCCCCACCGGGTTGATCAGGTCGTGACACACGCGCGAACACAGCATTGCCGCGAGGTCCGTCGCCTTGAGCTCGATAAAGTCCGCCATTCTTCGTCAGGTCTCCGCTTGAGCGTCTTCAGGAAAAGTTGCCGACTTTTCCGGTTCGAAAGCGCGACAATCAAAACCGGTCGAATCAATTTTGCACAGCGTAGCCGCAACTGCGCGGCATCCCTAGCCTCATCACCCCGCGATCCCGGCATTCTCGGTAAGCTGCGCAAGGGTGGTTGGCCGGTAGAAGAACCTGAACAACCGCCGAAAGCGTCGTCCGGTGTCAGGCTCCACCAAACGGCGGCGCTGCCTCGAATAGTCCTTGAGCATCAGCCAGGCCGTCGTCAGTTGCCGCACCGGGCGTCCCGCAGCCGTGACGCCGCCATAGCACGGAAACTCGCGCCGAAACCGGTGTCCGAACCGGCCCCGCAGCCGCCGCCCTTCCTCCCGCTGGTCGATGCCACGACTCTTTAGCCGCCCGGCGAGGAACTTGCCCACCGGACGCGTATGCGTCATCTGCACCGCGTCGATGATCGCCGCCTTGTAGCGATTGTCGGCCTCAAGCCGGGCCCAGACATTGTCGAGCCCGAACCCCGAGCTGCTATTGGCCAGATGCGGCAGCATCCGCCTCATCTGGTCCCGCGTCAGGCACGGCATCATCACCTCGACGAGCGACGTGTACCGCAGCCGGAACGAAGACGCCGCCAGTGTATGCGGATAGGTGAAGTAGCTGTCCGGCGTCAGGGCCGGTTGTCCGATCGACAGCCCCTCCGCTTCCATCAACGCGAACATCGCGTCGATCGCCTCTCCATCGGTGGCGATGTCATCGTCGGGAAGCCAGAAATGCGTGTAGTTGGCGAGCAGCTCCGGCATCTCGGCGAAATGGGCGTGAATGACGTCCCACTTGCCGCCCTTGCGCCGCAGCACCCGTTCGTCCGCCAGCGCTTCGTATTCGCCGTCACCGTACCATGAGACGATCAGGTCCCAGCTCCGTTCGGCCCCGCCGGCAAGCCACTGCCGGTGCAGGCTCTTTTCGCCTGCCCGCACCAACACCAGATGCCGCTTTCCTGCGCCGCCCATTGCGTCCATAGACCCCGTCCGCCACTACTGAGCTGGAATGGATGCCCCATTCGGAACTGGCGGGCAACTTTTGGACGATCTGCATTCCTGCGACCTGGTGGTCGTCGGTGCCGGCTTTTACGGGGCCACCATCGCCGAGCGTGCGGCGGCGCGGGGGCTGCGGGTGCTGGTGGTCGATCGCCGTGATCACATCGGCGGCAACGCCTACACCGAGGTGCACCCGGAAACCGGCATCGAGGTGCACCGCTACGGCCCGCACCTGTTTCACACCCCCAACGCCGAGGTCTGGGACTACCTGCAGCGGTTCACCGGCTTCACCGATTTCCAGCTGCGGGTGTGGAGCTCGCACCGCGGCCAGCTCTATCCGCTGCCGGTGAACCTTGCGACCATCAGCCAGTTCGTCGGCCGCCACCTGTCGCCCGCCGAGGCCCGGGCGGTGATCGCCCAGCAGACCGAAGGCCTCGATCCGCAGGCCGCGACCAACCTCGAGGACAAGGCGATCGCGTCGATCGGCCGCCCGCTCTACGAGGCGTTCATCCGCGACTACACCGCCAAGCAGTGGCAGACCGATCCGCGCCTGCTGCCGGCCGCCACCATTGCCCGCCTGCCGGTGCGCTACACCACTGACACCCGCTATTTCTCCGACCGTTTCCAGGGCCTGCCGGTCGATGGCTACACTGCCATCTTCGAGCGGATGCTCGCCAGCGACAGCATCGCCGTTCGCCTCGGCGTCGACTGGTTCGACCTGCGCCACGCCGCCCCGGCCGGCCTGCCGGTGGTCTATACCGGCCCCATCGATCGCTATTTCGACTACGCCGAAGGCCGCCTCGGCTGGCGCACCACCCGCTTCGAGGCCGAAACCGTGGCCGTCGGCGACTACCAGGGCACCGCCATCGTCAACTACCCCGATGCCGGCGTGCCGTTCACCCGCATCGTCGAATACCGGCACCTCTACCCAGACCGCCCCTATCCGGCCGATCGGAGCGTCATCGTCCGCGAGTTTCCGCGCTTCGCGACGGGCGACGACGAGCCGTTCTACCCTGTCGATACTGCCGAAGACCGGGCGCGCCTCGCCCGCTATCGCGCCCGCGCCGAAGCCGAGCCGGATGTGCTGTTCGGCGGCCGCCTCGGCACCTACCGCTACCTGGACATGCACCAGGCCATCGCCATGGCGCTCAAGGACTGGGAAACGCTGGCGCGCCGCTTGGGCTAGTGGCCCGCTTCGGCCTCGCTATGCCCGTCTTCGGCCGCGCCACCCTGGTCCGCCACCGCATCGGCAAAGCTCTGCTCCTCGCCCGTCAGGCCGGGCATCAGCCTGTACCAGGTGGCGTTCGCCGACGTGGTCGTCACCGCACTGGTCGAAACGAAGGCTTCGCGGTTGGCCAGCGAGTAGAACAGGTAGAGCTTCATCTGCTCGATGGCGTAGAGCCGCGGCTTGCCGTCCGACAGGAAGCCGCGCGACAGGCTGGTCGCGCAGTGGCCGCCAAACTGTGGCGCATAGATGTCGGGGTTGCGGATGAACACGTCGCGGTTCGCCGCCGATACAAAGTACCACGGCACCCCCTGCCAGACATACTCGTAGTCGGGCCAGCCCTGCTGCGGCTCGGGTTCGGTGAAGAAGCTCACCGCGTCATAGCCGTCGATCGCCACGCCGCTCAACGGATCGGTGACGATGGTCTGCACCAGCGATGCGCCGCGGGCCACCATCGGCGCCAGCAGCAGCGCGCACAAAAGCGCCCCGATCAGTGCGGTTATGGTTAAGTTTTGTTTACGCTTTTGCCGCATCATTGCCGCCATGAAGGGCTAACCTGAGTTCTTCTCAGGCGGTCCTCAGCGTCAGCTTATCCGCGACAGGGTAAGCAGCGCGTAAACGGACGCCGATCCAGACCGGAGTGCACTTCATGCTCGACCGCATGGTCTACATCATCCTCGCGACTT
This sequence comes from Devosia equisanguinis, assembly GCA_945888565.1. Classification (GTDB taxonomy): domain Bacteria; phylum Pseudomonadota; class Alphaproteobacteria; order Rhizobiales; family Devosiaceae; genus Devosia_A; species Devosia_A equisanguinis_A. The sequence goes on from CAMDAL010000267.1 coordinate 3,610, forward strand.
TCGTGCTGATGACCGCCGCGACGCTGGTTCTCACCCCCACCATGGTGCAGGCGCAGCAGCAGGGTTCGGTCTCCGACACCTTCTCGGGTGACGAACTGATCGATACCGGCGGCGAGTTCTTCGGCGGCGTCGCCCAGGGCCTCGCCTCGCTGGTCGAGCGGGCCGTCAGCCAGTTCGGCCTGCCCAACGCCTACATCCTCGGCGAGGAGGGCTCGGGCGCCATTTTCGCCGGCGCCCGCTACGGCGAGGGCCGGATGTACACCCGCAACCAGGGCGAGCACCCGCTCTACTGGCAGGGCCCCACGCTCGGCTTCGATTTCGGCGGCGATGGCTCCAAGGTCATGATGCTGATCTACAACCTCAACTCGGTTTCCGATGTGTTCGGCCGCTACCCCGGCGTCGATGGCTCGGCCTACGGCATTGGCGGCCTCGGCATGACGGTGCTCAAGTATGGCGACGTCGTCATGGTCCCCATCCGCTCCGGCGTCGGCGCCCGCCTCGGCGTCAACGTCGGCTACCTGAAGTTCACCCAGGAACCGACCTGGAATCCCTTCTGAGGGCGGCTCGCGCCTGCCACAGGTCTCCCTCCCCCTTGTGGGGAGGGTAGCGTCGCTAGGAGCGAAGCGACGTAGCAAAGCTAGGGTGGGGGTACTCGATGGGCCCATTCATCCCCCGTTCATCGGCGTGGCAATTCCATGGTCAATTGCGGATGCCGCGCCCCTACCCCCGCCCCCCTGATCTGAGGTAAGGTTACCGCATGGCAGGGATGGATGGGCGCCTCCTTCGCTGCCATTGTCGGGGCGCGCTCACCCGGACCGGCAATACCCGGTAGCGGAGTTCTGTGATGGTCATTGAAAACATTATGTATTTCGTGCTCGGCCTGCTCGTTTCCGGGCTGGTCGGACTGATCGTCATCCCCGCCGTCTGGCGTCGCGCCGTGCGTCTCACCAAGAAGCGCATCGAAGCGGCGACGCCCATGACCATGGCCGAGTTCCGCGCCGACAAGGACCAGCTCCGCGCCGAGTTCGCCCTCTCCACCCGGCGCCTCGAAATGAACGTCGAGGCCCTGCGCCGCCGCCTCGCCGACCAGTTGCGCGACATCAACCGCAAGAAATCCGAACTCGGCGGCATCAAGGGCGAGCGCGACAACCACATGCAGATCGTCCGCGAACTCGAGGAGCGCGAGGCCGAGGCCCGCCGCCGCATCCTCGAACTCGAAAAGGAAGGCGCCGACCTCGCCCAGAAGCTGCGCATGCGCGACCGCGAACTGGGCGAAAAGGCCAGCCAGCTCAATGCCGCCCGCGAAGTCATCCGCGGCAACGCCCCGCGCGCCTTCGCCCTCGATGGCCGCTCGCTCACCGGCGACTACAACCGCGACATCGAGGACGTGCTGAGCCGCCTCGAAGTGGAGGCGAGGCGGTCCGAGTTCCTCGAGAACCAGAACCGCACCCTCATCACCCAGCTCGAAAGCGCCGACCGGCGCGCCGCCGAAGTCACCGCCAGCGCCGCTGACCTACGTGAGAAACTAGCGAAACAGGACGATGGCGCGACCGAACGTCAGACCGAACTGGTCGACGCCGAGGCCCGCATCGCCGACGCCGAGAACCGCGTCTCGGTCATTCTCGCCGAGACCACGAAGCTGGTCGAGGACGGCGAGCAGAAGCACGACATGCTGCTCGCCGAAAAGCTCGGCATCGAGGAAGAGATGGAAGAGCTGCGCGGCAAGGTCGCCGGCGTCGAGCAGACCGTCATGGCCGACTGGGATTCCGACCGCATCGAGCAGTCGCACCTGCGCGAGCGCCTCAACGACATCGCCTCGGACGTCTCCCGCCTCGTCTACGCCCTCGAAGGCAACGGCCTGCCCGACAGCGAGGAGAGCCTCCTCGACCGCGTCCAGCGCTTCGCCGAACCCGAACCCGACCAGTTCGTCCCCGTCCGCGGCCCCAACGCCCGCCCACCCGAAGGCGCGGTGTCAGACCGGCTGAAGGCGCTACGGGAGTTGCAGGACGGCAACTAACCCCGCTGGGCCGGTCCCTCCCGAGGCTAGGGGGTGCGTGTCGGCTCTTGGCACACAGCCGGCCCTCCACACACTGGTCGGACGCCCTAGGTGACAAGCCAGACTACTTCGGCCACGGCATATCCCCGATCAATAACTGTCACCTCTAGGCTCAGGACTCATTGATCAGAGCCAGAAGATGACGGTTGCGGCGATGCAGATGGCCGACATGAATGTGTGGGCGCAGCGGTCGT
>CAMDAL010000268.1 GCA_945888565.1 Devosia equisanguinis
AGCCTGTCGAACGTCGATGCCGAAGCGGTCGGGGCGTCATTGATCGCCTTCATCATCGTCTACTTCTTCGTGTTCGGCGCCGGCACCTTCTACATCCTGCGGCTAATGTGGAAGTCGCCGACATCCGGCGGTGGCGGCGAACTTGAGGCGGCGCCAACGCGGGCGGCCGGCATCACGCCCGCCATCCAGATGGAAGCAACGGGAGGCGACAATGCTGGGCGTTGAATTGAGTTTCATCTGGGCCGGGCTGATCGCCTTTGCGGTGCTGGCCTACGTGGTGCTCGACGGTTTCGACCTCGGCATCGGCATCCTGTTTCCGTTCTTCCCCGAAACGCATGACCGCAACGTCATGACCAACTCGGTGGCGCCGGTGTGGGATGGCAACGAGACCTGGCTGGTGCTGGGCGGCGGCGGGCTGATGGCGGTGTTCCCCCTCGCCTACGCCACCGTGCTGCCGGCGCTTTATGTGCCGATCATCCTGATGCTGCTGGGGCTGGTCTTCCGCGGTGTGGCCTTCGAGTTCCGCTTCCGCACCGAGCGCTGGCGTGGCCTTTGGGACTGGGGCTTTGCGCTCGGCTCCATCGTCGCGACGGCGATGCAGGGCATTGCGCTGGGCGCGCTCGTGCAGGGAATCAGCATCGCGAACCGCGAGTATGCCGGCGGCTGGTGGGACTGGCTGACGCCGTTCTCGCTGACGACGGCGGTCGGCCTGTTGTTCGGCTACGCGCTGCTCGGCGCCACCTGGCTGAACCTCAAGACGCATGGAGAACTGCAGGCGAAGTCCCGGCGCATCGCCATGGTCACCGGCGTCGGCACGCTGCTGATGATCGGGGTGGTGAGCCTGTGGACGCCGTTCCTCGAGCCGATCTACTTCGAGCGGTGGTTCGCGTGGCCGACGGCGTTCTTCTCGGCCTTCGTGCCGCTGCTGCTGGCAGGGTGCGCGGGCGCCCTGTGGTTCGGGTTGACGCGGGACCGGCACCTGATGCCGTTCCTCGCGGCGCTGGGACTGTTCGTCATCAGCTTCGCGGGCATCGGCATCAGCTTCTACCCCTATATCGTGCCGGGCGCGCTCACCATCGTCGAGGCCGCAGCGCCCGACGAGAGCCTCGGCTTCCTGCTGGTGGGGGCGCTGTTCCTCATCCCGATCATCCTTGCCTACACCGCCTATGCGTATTGGGTGTTCCGCGGCAAGGTCGATCCGGCGGAGGGCTATCACTGATGTCGCAAGCCCCCTCGCGAGTGCTGTGGTTCATCGGCCTGTGGGCCGCAGGCGTGTCGGCGGTGACGGTGGTCGGCTTCGGTATCAAATTGATGCTGGGGAATTAACCGCTCTGCAAAGTAACCCCCCGAGGCATTGCGGAACACTCTTGTTAATGCTTTTCTAACTATACCCGAGTTGCGGCGGATCGACATCAAGAGGGCGTCCTGGGGACGTCCGCGTTAGTCTTGGAGTAGATCATGCGTAACACAGTCGTTCTGCGTCTGGCGGGTGCTGCTGCATTCGCCCTCATGGCCGGTTCGGTCATGTCGACTCCCGCCGCTGCGTTCGGGCTATCCGACCGGCAGGCGGATCACATCGCCGAATTCGTCAAGTGCAAGACATACCTGCTGACGGGTGACCTCAGGTCGTTCGCGGCCGATCCCGACTGCGGCAAGAGCCCGGTCAGCTACTCGCTCCAGTCGCTCGGCACGGTGTCCGGGTCTCCGAAGAAGAAGCACCACGACGATTGCTATGAGCCGCCACGCGAGGACTACTTCACCACCCTGATCTTCGACGGCGGGTATTGCGGCCAGACCTACTGAGCCTGAGCCTGCCGCGACGTCGGAGTTTCGGAGCAGCGTCCGTCGCGGATCAGGTGCCCTGCGTCGTCACATAGCAGCCGCCGCCATCGGCCCTGATGGCGGCGCAGATAGCGTTGGCATGCTCCAGCGAGGTCAGCGGCACGCGGATGCGATAAACATCGCCCTCGCCTGCTGCGACCTCGGGCTGCGCATCGCCGAACAGCTTGCCCCAGCGCTGCTCCACATAGACGAGTGACCGATCGGCCTCGGCGCGGCTCGACTGGCTGGACAACTGCACGAACGCTGCCGTGACGCTGGTGCTGGCCTCCGTTTCGGTCAGCGGGGCATCGGTCGCCATCGCCACAGCGATCGGTTCGCCGCGGTTGATGCCGAGGTCGCCGAGCTCGAGGTCGGAGAACACGTACATGTTCTGGGGCGGGGTGCGTAGCATGTAGGACACCACCTGGTGCTGCACGCCGAACTCCTGCAGCGCATCGAGAATGTCGCCGAGGGTCATCTGCGTCATCACGACATCAGCGACCTCCTGCGAGATCTGGTGCACGCCCAGTTCGCCGTCGGCAATGCGGTTTTCGCCGGCAAAGAAGATGAAGGCGCACGCCGAATAGCAGCCCATGCCGTCGGGGACGTAAGTCAGCATGCCGCGCCGCCGAACCTCCTGCGCCACCACGAGCGCGCTGTCGACAGCGCCGCCGGGGCTGTTCAGCACCATGATGCGCGCGCCCGGCCTCGCCTCCAGCGCGCGGTCGAAATCGGCCGGGGTGGTGTTGGTAATTTCGGCGCTAAGCGCGATCACCTCTGGGTCGCCAGGCGGCAGCTCGAAGGCGCTGCGGGCGGTGGTGGGCGTGCCGATGAACTTGGTCTCTTCCTCGGACGGCAGCCGCGCCAGGGGCGAAAAATGCGAGGCGAGGAAGACCGAACTGATGGCTCCTTCGCTGGCATAGGTCTTGCCCCAGGCCAGCGAATAGCCGACGGCCTCATCGGCCGCCGCAAGGAACATCGTGTAGAACGAGTATTCCCCGATCATGCCCGAGACGACGAAGCGGCTGTCGCTGTAGCTGCGATAGGTGACGATGCGCTCCGGGTCGGGTGCGACCATCGTGTCGAACAGGTCGCGGAACGTCTGCACGTCGAGCGGCGCATGCATGGTTTCGAGGCTGATCTCGCCATCCGAACTCACATAGGACGTGCCCTGCTCGGTCGGGGTGCGCCGGGTGAGCAGGTTGGCGGGAATGGTCAGCGTCACATGCGCCGGCTGGTCGCTGACGAGGCGCATGCCGAGGCGTTCCCGCGTCTCGCCCGCCAACTGGCGGAGCACCACCTTTTCCGCTGCACTGAGAACGCCCGAACCGGCCCGGCCCTGGCTCTGCTGGAAATCGGCAATGGCATCGAAGGTGGCGCGGCCGAACTGCCCGTCGACCAGGAAGCCGTAGTGGCCGAGCAGGATCAGGTCGGCCTGCACATCGCTGCGCTCCTCGACCGCGAGGCGATCGAACCACTGCTTTGACGTGTCGAAGGACGCCTGCGCCGCGACGGGCGACAGGGCGAAGAGGAGACTCAGGACAACAAGAATGCGACGCATGCCGACACCGTGTGATGTCGAATCATGGTGCCAGAGCGGCGGGCTGCGGACAATCGGTCCGCCTCCACACCTTTATGTCAGATTGAGTAGCTCGCACCGAAATCGAAGATGCGCGCGTAGAGGTCCTCGGCCATGTGCACCGGGTCGTGCAACCCGCCATGCAGCGTGACATCGGGGTGCGCCGGTGCCTCGTAGGGGCTCGAAATGCCGGTGAAGTTCCGGATCTCGCCGCGGCGCGCCTTGGCGTAGAGCCCCTTGGGGTCACGCGCCTCGCACACTTCCAGCGGGGTGTTGACGAAGACTTCGGTGAACCGGACGTCACCCGCCACCTCGCGCGCCAGCCGGCGTTCGTTGGCGAACGGCGAGATGAAGCTGACCAGCACGATCAGCCCGGCATCGGCCATCAGCCGCGCCACTTCGGCGACGCGACGGATGTTCTCGACGCGGTCGGCGTCGGTGAAGCCGAGATCCTTGTTGAGGCCGTGGCGCACGTTGTCGCCATCGAGGATGTAGGCGTGGCGGCCATCGGCGGTGAGCCGCTTCTCGATCAGGTTGGCGACGGTCGACTTGCCGGAACCCGAAAGGCCGGTGAACCAGACGATCTGCGGGATCTGGCCCTTGAGCTCGGCCCGGACCTTCCGGTTCACGTCAAAACTCTGGTAGCTCAGGTTCTGCGCGCGGCGCAGACCGAACTCGATCACCCCGGCGCCCAGCGTGGCGTTGGAGATGCGGTCGATGAGGATGAAGCTGCCGGTCAGCGCGTTGCTGCCGTAGCTGTCGAAGGCGATCGACTTGTCGGTGGCGATGGTGACGGTGCCGACTTCGTTCATCTCCAATGTCTTCGCCACGCTCTGTTCGAGCGTGTTGACGTTGGTGCGGAACTTGAGCCCGGTGATCGAGGCCGGCACCACCTGGCTGCCGAGCTTCAGCAGGTAGGAGCGGCCGGGCATCGCCTGCTCCTCGTTCATCCACACCAGCCGCGCCTGGAACTGGTTGGAGAATTCGGGGACCTCCCCCGGATGCGCCAGTACGTCGCCGCGCGAGATATCAACCTCGCGGTCGAGCGTGATGGTGACGGCTTCGCCCGCAATGGCCTCGTCGGTATCGCCATCCATGGTGACGATGCGCGCAACCTTTGCCGGCTTGCGCGAGGCGGCCACGAGCAGGTCGTCGCCGACCTTCACCGAGCCCGAGGCGACGGTGCCCGAGAAGCCGCGGAAATCGAGGTTCGGGCGGTTCACCCACTGCACCGGAAAGCGCAGCGGCTTCTGCGTCCGGTCGGTCGCCACTTCGATCGTCTCGAGGTACGGCACCAGCTGCGGGCCGGTGTACCAGGGCATCTGGGCGCTGGGCGTCAGCATGTTGTCGCCCCGCAGAGCGGAGACGGGGATCGCGACCAGCGTCCCGAAGCCCAAGTCCTTCGCGAAGGCGCGGTACTCGGCCTCGATGGTGTTGAACGTGTCGGCATCGTAGCCGACGAGGTCGATCTTGTTGACCGCCAGCACCACGTGCTTCACGCCGATCAGGCTGAGGATGAAGCTGTGGCGGCGGGTCTGGGTCAGTACGCCCTTGCGCGCATCGATCAGCACGATGGCCAGATCGGCGTTGCTGGCGCCGGTGGCCATGTTGCGGGTGTACTGCTCGTGACCCGGCGTATCGGCGACGATGAACTTGCGCTTGTCGGTGGAAAAGAACCGGTAGGCGACGTCGATGGTGATGCCCTGCTCGCGCTCGGCGGCCAGCCCGTCGACCAGCAGCGAGAAGTCGATGCCCTCGTCGCCCACATGCCGGTTGCGGCTCTCCTTGCGGAGCGAAGCCAACTGGTCGTCGAGGATCAACTGGCTGTCGTAGAGCAGCCGGCCGATCAGCGTCGACTTGCCATCATCGACGGAGCCGCAGGTGAGGAAGCGCAGCAGGCTCTTGCCGGTCTGTTCGGCAAGCCAGGTCTCGAGCGCGTCTTCGGCAGAGGGCGTAGTGGCGATGGCGATCGACATCAGAAATAGCCCTCCTGCTTTTTCTTCTCCATCGAGCCGACGCTGTCGGAATCGATGAGGCGGCCCTCGCGCTCGGAGGTGCGGGAGGCCTGCATTTCCATGATGATCGACGGCAGGTCCGCCGCGTCGGAGCGGATGCCGCCGGAGAGCGGATAGCAGCCGAGCGTGCGGAATCGGATCATCTCCTCGCGCGCCGTCTCGCCGGGATTGAAGCGGAAGCGCTCGTCGTCGACCATGATCAGCGTGCCGGAACGCTCGACCACCGGGCGCTTGCGGGCAAAGTAAAGGTCGGGGATCGGGATGCCCTCGGCGTAGATGTAGGTCCAGACGTCGAGCTCGGTCCAGTTCGAGATCGGGAACACCCGCATGCTCTCGCCAGGCGCCAGCCGGGTGTTGAAGATGCGCCAGAGTTCGGGCCGCTGGTTCTTCGGGTCCCAGGCGTGCTGGGCATTGCGGTGCGAGAAGATGCGCTCCTTGGCGC
>CAMDAL010000269.1 GCA_945888565.1 Devosia equisanguinis
GATTGACGTGCCAGCCCGCACGTCCTATCTCCGGTCTGAACTCACCCCAGCCCGGTTCGTGCTAGCTTTTGGTGCGCGATTCGCGCCCCCAAGATGGAGGATACATGGCGATCGAAGACCTGTTCGGTGGACCAGACGATGCGGGCCCCCCGCCGCGCCGCGCCAAGCCTGAGCTGGTGCCCGCCAGGGCTGCCCCTGCCCCGGTGCCGAACACCGTCGCCCATACCTATTCCGCCGCCGACATCGAGGTGCTTGAAGGCCTCGAGCCGGTGCGTCGCCGTCCTGGCATGTATATCGGTGGCACCGACGCCAACGCCCTGCACCACCTGTTTGCCGAAGTCATCGACAACTCGATGGACGAGGCAATCGCCGGCCACGCCACCCGCATCGAGGTGCACCTGGGCGAGGACGGCTTCCTGACGGTGACCGACAACGGCCGCGGCATTCCGGTCGAGAACCACCCGAAGTTTCCGGGCGTCTCGACGCTCGAGATCGTGATGACCCGCCTGCATGCCGGCGGCAAGTTCGACGGCAAGGCGTATGAGACCTCGGGCGGCCTCCATGGCGTGGGCGTCTCGGTGGTCAACGCCCTGTCGGACTCCCTCATCACCGAGGTCGCGCGCGACCAGCAGCTTTACCGGCTCAGCTTTTCGCGCGGCAAGCCGCTCGGCCCCGTCGAAGCCCTCGGCAAGGTCCAGAACCGCCGCGGCACCACGCAGCGCTTCCACCCCGATCCCGAAATCTTCCACGAGCACAGGTTCTCGGCGGCGCGCCTGTTCAAGATGGCGCGCTCCAAGGCCTACCTGTTCGGTGGGGTGGAAATCCGCTGGACATGCGACGAGAGCCTCGCGACCAGCGAGGTACCGGCCAAGGCGACGTTCCACTTCCCCGGCGGCCTCAAGGACTTCCTTGCCAATCGCATCGAGGGCGAACCGCGCATCGTCGACGAGATGTTCTCCGGCATCACCGGCAAGCCGGGCACCCACGGCGCGGTGGAGTGGGCCGTGAGCTGGTGCCTCGGCGACGGTTTCGTCTCGTCCTACTGCAACACGGTGCCCACCGGCGATGGCGGCACGCACGAACAGGGCCTGCGCGTGGCGCTGCTGCGCGGGCTGCGCAACTACGGCGAACTCAGCGGCAACAAGCGCGCCGCCCAGATTACCGCCGAAGACCTGTTCGTCTCGTGCTCGGCCATGATGTCGGTGTTCATCCGCGAGCCCGAGTTCGTCGGCCAGACCAAGGACAAGCTGAGTTCGCCCGAGGCGACCCGCATCGTCGACAAGGCGATATCCGACGCCTTCGACCATTGGCTCGCCGCCTCGCCAAAGGAGGCGAGCAAGCTGCTTGACTGGTCGATCGAGCGCGCCGACGAGCGCATCCGCCGCAAGAAGGAACGTGAGATCGACCGCCAGTCGGCCACGCGAAAGCTCCGCCTGCCGGGCAAGCTCGCCGACTGCACGCAAGGCGCGGCGCAGGGCGCGGAAATCTTCATCGTCGAAGGCGACTCGGCCGGTGGCTCGGCCAAGCAGGCGCGCGACCGCGTCAGCCAGGCCATCCTGCCGCTGCGCGGCAAGATCCTCAACGTCGCCGGTGCGACGCGCGAAAAGCTGTCGGCCAACCAGCAGATCGCCGACCTTGTGCAGGCACTCGGCTGCGGCACACGCGAACGCTACCGCGACGACGACCTGCGCTACGACAAGGTCATCCTGATGACCGACGCCGATGTTGACGGCGCTCACATCGCATCGCTGCTGATGACCTTCTTCTATCAGGAGATGCCGAAGCTCATCGACGGCGGCCACCTGTACCTCGCCCTGCCGCCGCTGTTTCGCATCACGGCCGGCCCCAAGGTCGCCTACGCCATGACGGAGGCGCAGCGCGACGACATCATCGCCACCGATTTCAAGGGCAAGAAGGTGGAGGTCACCCGCTTCAAGGGCCTCGGCGAAATGCCATACGTCCACCTGCGCGAGACGACGATGGACAAGAAGACCCGCACGCTGCTGCAGGTGAAAGTTCGGCAGGACCGGGCCGAGACGACAGCCGCGGTCGACCGTCTGATGGGCACCAAACCCGAAGCCCGCTTCGACTTCATCCAGGAAAACGCAGCGTTCGTGACCGACCTCGATATCTAGTATCGGGGATCGTCCGCGGGCCCTGATTTGTCATCCGGCCGTGAATCCCGTTGACTTGCAAGGGGTTTCCACTATGTTCCGCCGCGCGCCGTACTGGTTCGCAATTGGGCGGGATTCCGGACTGACTGCGCGGCCTGGCCCACCTGACTGGCCATTCGCGACCGATGGTCGACCGCACCTCCTCAAGTAGCTGCTCGTCGACATGTGATATCCTTCGACTTGAGCGGAACTACTGATTTGTCAGATGATTTCAACGGTCTGGGTCTGAGTGCTAAGGTGATAGATGCGGTTGCCGCATCCGGTTACACCAAGCCTACCGAAATCCAGGCCCAGGCCATCCCCCACGTCCTTCAGAAGAAGGACATCATCGGCATCGCCCAGACCGGCACCGGCAAGACGGCGAGCTTCGTGCTGCCAATGCTGACGCTGCTGGAGAGCGGACGCGCCCGCGCCCGCATGCCCCGTACCCTGATCCTCGAGCCGACGCGCGAACTCGCCGCGCAGGTCTCCGAGAATTTCGAGAAGTACGGCAAGAACAACCGCCTCACCATGGCGCTGATCATCGGCGGCGTGTCGTTCGAGGACCAGAACAAGAAGCTCGACCGCGGCGTCGATGTGCTCATCGCCACCCCAGGCCGGCTGCTCGACCAGATCGACCGCGGCAAGATCATGCTGAACGGCGTCGAGATCCTCGTGATCGACGAAGCCGACCGCATGCTCGACATGGGCTTCATCGACGACATCGAGAAAATCTGTTCGCGCCTGCCGCCCCGCCGCCAGACGCTGCTGTTCTCCGCCACCATGGACGCGCAGATCGAGCGGCTGACCAAGAAGTTCCTCAAGGATCCGGTGCATGTGCAGGTGTCGCGCGCGGCACAGACCGCCGATACGATCGACCAGCGGTCGGTGCGGGTCCCATCCAGCCCCGAAGACAAGCGCGCCGCGCTGCGGGCCCTTATCCGCGCCGAAGACGGGCTGACCAACGCGATCATCTTCTGCAATCGCAAGCGTGACGTCGCCACCCTCGCCCGCTCGCTCGAGCGGCACGGCTTTTCGGCCGGCGGCCTGCACGGCGACATGGACCAGAAGAGCCGCACCGAGACGCTCGACGCGTTCAAGAACAACCGGCTCATGCTGCTGGTTGCCTCTGACGTCGCGGCCCGCGGGCTCGATATCCCGGCCGTCAGCCATGTGTTCAATTTCGACGTGCCGACGCACGCCGAAGATTACGTGCATCGCATCGGGCGCACCGGCCGTGCCGGCCGTTCGGGCGTTTCGATCACCCTCCGCACGCCGTCCGACACCAAGTATATCGATGCCATCACCAAGCTGATTGGCCAGGACATTCCGGAGGCCAAACTTTCAGCAGACACGGCCGCGACCCCGGCTGCGGAAGGCGAGACGGAGGTCGAGCGTCCCGCGCGGGCTCGCCGCGGCGCCACGCGAGGTCGCGCCGGATCGTCCCGGTCGCAGGGGACGCAGGCCGAAGCAGCGCCACGCACCCGGACCAAGGAACCGCAACGAGATAGCGCCGAGCCGGCTCCGCGTGAACGGACCGAAGAAGCAGCACCCAGCCGGACCGAGGCTGCACCACGCAGTCGGACCGAGGCCGCGCCGCGTGGTCGGACCGGAACGAGTGCGGAAAGCCGTCAGCCGCGCCGCGAATCACGCCCGGCACGCGACGAGGACCAGGATTGGTCCGGCCGCAAGGTCGATGGGATCGATGCGAAGTCGCCCTTCGGTGCCGACGGTCCGATTCCGGCGTTCCTGCTCCGGGCCACCAAGCTCGATTGACGGGTGTTTGCGGTAAAAACGTCTCCGCCCCCAAAAATGTGATGAACCAAGTAGGTATATTACCTCCGCGACCAGCATCATTTACCCGTCGTTAAGTGCATCTCTAGACACTGCGCAGCAGATTTCTCGCGATTTGGACGGATGGCGGGCAGCAGTGTCAGATCAGGAATACGGGCGCGCCGTTGGCTACGCCACTTCAGCTATAGAACTGCTCAGGCGGGCGACAATTCCGCCCTACCCGCACTTCTATGAGCTGCTCTATGTCTACTCGACCGGGGTGAACCCCGAGCTGAACGCGCGCCTCAACGCCATTCTTGTGAACGGCGAGCCGAGCGTCGAGATGGCAGAGCGGCTCTATGCCGAGTTCCTCTCCAGCCAGGATGCCAGCGAACGCCTCACCGGTGTCTCGGCGCGGATGTCGAACCGGATCGAGGCGATGCACGACGCCATCGACACGGCCATGGCGACGGCCAACGCCTATTCGGCGACCCTGCAGACCGCCAACGGCGACCTCAATGCTGAAGTGCCGGCCGTTCGGCTGAAGCAGATGGCGACCTCGCTGCTCACCGAAACGCGCCGCATGCAGAGTTCCAACATGGCGCTGGAGCGCACGCTCGAAGCATCGCGCGCCGAGATCGCGACGCTGCAGCGCGACCTCGACGATGTCCGCCGCGAGGCGCTGCTGGATCCGCTGACCAAGGTGCACAACCGCAAGGCGTTCGACGACGGTTTGCTGCGCGCGGTCGCGCAGGCGGCAGACAGCGGCAGACCGCTCTGCCTGATGCTGATCGACATCGACCACTTCAAGCGCTTCAACGACACCTGGGGCCACCAGACCGGCGACCAGGTGCTGCGGCTGGTGGCGATGACGGTGAAATCGAACATCAAGGGCCGGGATATCGCGGCGCGTTACGGCGGCGAGGAATTCGCTGCGATCCTGCCGGATACGGACCTAGAAGGCGCGATGCACGTGGCGGACAATATCCGCCGCGCCATCCAGGCCAAGGAACTGCTGAAGCGCTCGACCAACGAGAAGCTGGGCAGGGTCACCGCGTCATTCGGCGTGGCGATGCTGCGTCCCAGCGACGGACCGTCGACCCTGATCGATCGCGCCGATCGCTGTCTTTACGCCGCCAAGGGCGCTGGCCGCAACGCAGTGATCGGAGAAGTCACCCTCGAGGCAGAGCAGACAGCCGCGGCGTGATTTGCCGGGGGGTGGCGCTTGAGACCGCCCCCTCCAGCTGCCACCTTCCCCCACAGGGGAGAAGGTGGACACTCCCCCATCACTTGCCGCTCCGCGTCAGCGCAGATCAACCCCAAGCGACCGCAACGCATCCCAGTAGCCGGGGTAGGTCTTGCCAACGCAGTCCGGGTCGAGGATGGTGATGCTGCCGATCCTCAGGCCAGCCAACGCAAACGCCATGGCAATGCGGTGGTCCTCGTAGGTCTCAATTCGCGCTGCAAGGTCCTGCCCGGCAAGCCCAGGGTCGGATGAGACGACCAGATCATCACCATCCTCGTGCGCCAGGCCCGACCGAATGCGGTTAAGCTCGGTGGCGACTGCGGAGATACGGTCGCATTCCTTGACACGCAGGTTGGCGATGCCGACGAAGCGGACCGGGGTTTCGTTGAATGCGGAGAGAACGGCCAGGGTCGGCACTGCGTCCTGCATCTGCGAACCATCGATCACGGCCGGCATGTGCGGGAACATGCGGATGAGCTTTGCCGCCTCCGCGTCGGGCTGAGTGAACGCCTCCATCGGCACGCCGAGATCAATGTTGCCGCCGGTGAGCACCTCGGCAGCCCAGAGGTAGGTCGCGGCAGAGGCATCGGGCTCGATGACGTAGTCGGTGGCGCGGTAGCCGGTGGGCTCGACCCGCCAGGTCATCTCGTCGATCTG
>CAMDAL010000270.1 GCA_945888565.1 Devosia equisanguinis
GCAGTTCTCGCAGCCCGTGGTCTCGTCGCGCAGCAGGTCGGCATTGTTGAAGTCGGAGCCATCCCCGAGCGGGTTGAACTCGGCCGCCAGCACCGGCCCGGCAGCCGCTGTCAGCGCCGCCACAACCGCAATCGTCCACGCCCTGCCCACTGCCCGCACTCCAACGCAACCGGTGAACGAAGCCTTGCAGCTTATGGTTAAGGAAGCTTTGCCGGCCCTATGCTGCCTCCACCGTCAGCACCGCCCCGTCCGCATCCACCACCCGGACGCGTGCGCCGGCCGGGAGGTCTGGCCCGGTCACCCGCCAGGTCGTATCGCCGACCGCAATCCGACCTTCGCCGCCGCTGATCGGCTCGTCGAGGACCGCCTCATGCCCGATGAACCGTTCGGCTCGCCGGTTGAGGAACGGACGATCGGTGGGCTGCTCCTGCTTGCGGGTGCGGAGCCAGAGCCAGATCGCCGCGAGGGCCAGAACGCCGAAAACCACGTACTGCAACGGCCAGTAGATGTTGACCAGCAGCGACAGGACGCCGGTGACCAGCGCGGCCCCACCCAGCCAGATCAGCACCCCGCCGGGCAGCACCAGCTCCAGGCCCAGCATCACGAGGCCGGCGGCGACCCAGCTCCATGCGCCGTAGCTGGCAATGAACTCGAGGATCTGCATGCGTGCCTCCTCTCAGCCGCACGGGCTGTGGGGTGAAGTTACGTCGTCGTCGATGGCGGACGGCCGCCAGTCGGGCGGGTCGCCGGCTTCTCGGCGCCAAAGGTCTCGCGGGCGATTTCGGCGATACCGCCAAGGGCGCCGATGACGCTGGCAGCTTCCACCGGCAGCATCAGGATCTTCTGGTTGGGCGACTTGGCCAGCGCTTCGAGCGCCTTGATGTAGTTGTTGGCGACGAAGTAGTTGATCGCCTGCACGCTGCCCGACGCGATCGCCTCCGACACCACCCGCGTTGCCTCGGCTTCGGCTTCGGCCGAACGCTCGCGCGCCTCGGCGTCGCGGAACGCCGCCTCGCGCCGGCCCTCGGCCTCGAGCACCTGGCTCGCCTTCTCGCCTTCTGCCGTCAGGATCGCCGCCTGCCGCTTGCCTTCGGCTTCGAGCACCAGCGCGCGCTTCTCACGCTCGGCCTTCATCTGCCGGCCCATCGAGTCGACCAGGTCCTTGGGCGGATCGATATCCTTGATCTCGATACGGGTGATCTTGATGCCCCACGGCCCGACTGCGGAATCGACGACACGCAGCACGCGGTTGTTGATCTCGTCGCGGTTGCTGAGCAGTTCGTCGAGGTCCATCGAGCCCATCACCGAGCGGATATTGGTCATCGTCAGGTTGAGGATGCCGTTCTCCAGCTTGTCGACCTCGTAGGCCGCCGCGGCGGCATCGAGGATCTGGTAGAAGGTCACGCCGTTGGCGGTCACCGAGGCGTTGTCGCGGGTGATGACCTCCTGATGCGGTACGTCGAGCACCTGCTCCATCATGTTCATCTTGCGGCCGACGCCGTCGACGAACGGGATGATGAGGTTGAGCCCCGGTTTCAGGGTGCGGATGTAGCGGCCGAACCGCTCGACTGTGTAGTTGTAGCCCTGCGGTACGGTCTTGGCGCCGGCGAACAGCACCAGCACCAGCAGCACGCCCAGCAAGATGAGCGCCATGCCCAGCCCGTCGAGTCCGAAATCCATCGCCCGATCCCCTCTATTTGCCCTGCGGCCGCCAAGAATCGCGCCCGCCTTCAATATGTAGTGACGTCTGCCACCGGCGCAATCTTTGGGTCTGCTCTGCACCGGAACATTCGCCGCTCGGGCTTCGTTGAGGCGGAAACGTCACGACATTGTTCCACCGAGGTCAAAATGCCTGCTACCCGCCCGATCTGGAAGGGCCAGTTGCGCCTCTCCCTCGTCTCGATTCCGGCCGCGACCTCGACGGCATCGCCCGCGGGCTGAAACCGCGAAAGCGGGCGGCGCGCAAGACAAAGCCCCGGCGTGCGACTAAGCTCGGCTCCATGCAGCTGACCGACGACATCGGGATCGCCGTTGCCGAGCGCCTCAGCGTGCGGCTCACCAGCCCGTCGCGCACCGTGCTGCCCGGCGAAACCGTCACCAAGGGCCAGATCGTCGCCTACTACGACGCCGTCGCCGAGCGCATGCTGCCGCATATCGAGCGCCGCGCCCTGAGCCTCGTGCGGGTGCCGCACGGCTCGAAGCCATTCTTCCAGAAGCACGACAGCGGCGGCTTTCCCGACGTGATGCAGCACGTCGACATCAAGCTGAAGGAGTCGGACGACGAGAGCCATTTCTACGTCACCGACCTCGCCGGCATCGTCGGCGGCGTGCAGATGTCGTCGCTCGAGTTCCACATCTGGGGCAGCCGCATCGACACGCTGGAGCAGCCCGATCGCATCGTCTTCGATATTGACCCCGACGAGGGCCTCGATTTCGGCAATGTCCGCGACGCCGCCCGCGACATCCGCGCCGTGCTGAAGGACTGGGGGCTCGAGAGCGTCCCGATGGTGACCGGGGGCAAGGGCATCCACGTCATCGCGCCGTTGACGCCGCGCGCCGAATGGCCCGAGGTGAAGGCGTTCTGCCGGTTCATCGCCGACGACCTCGCCGACACCGAGCCGGAACAGTTCACCGCCAACATCCGCAAGGAGAAGCGCAAGGGCCGCATGTTCGTCGATTACCTGCGCAACGAGCGCGGTTCGACCGCCATCGCCCCGTTTTCCACCCGGGCGAGGCCGGGCATCCCCTGCGCCGTGCCCGTCGCGTGGGACGAGCTCGATGCCCTGCCCCACGCCAACGTCTTCACGCTGGAAACCGCTGCTGCAAAGGCGAAGGAGCCCGACCCATGGCCGGACTACTTCAAGCTAAAGCAGTCGATCACCAAGGCGATGTTGAAGAAAGCCGAGATCGACGAATCCTGACGCCCGCTCAGATCCACCCCATCAGCTCGCGCCGCACGACCGACTCGAGCATATCCATGCCGATATCGCTGTCGTTGAGGCACGGGATGTAGGCGTACTTCTCGCCACCGGCGTGCTCGAACTCCTCGCGGCCGGTGATCGCCAGTTCTTCCAGCGTCTCGATGCAGTCCACCGAGAACGCCGGCGACGCAACGGCGACCCGCTTGATCCCCTGCCCCGGCAGCGCCATCAGTGTCTCGTCGGTATAGGGCTGCAGCCACTCGGTCGGACCGAACCGGCTCTGGAAGGTAACGCGCAGCTTTTCCGGCGGCCAACCCAGGTACTCCCGCACCAGCCGCGTCGTCTTGAGGCACTGGCAGTGGTAGGGGTCGCCTGACATCAGGTACTGCTTGGGCATGCCGTGATACGAGGTGAGGATCAGGTCGGGCGTGAAGTCCAGCTTCGCCACCCCGTCCTGGATGCTGGTCGCCAGCGCCGCGATATACTCGGGCCGGTCGAAATAGGCCGGCAGCGTCCGCACGGCGGGCTGCCAGCGGAGGGACTTCAGCGCCTCGAACACCTTGTCGTTGGCAGTGGCGGTGGTCGTTGCGGAATATTGCGGGTAGAGCGGCGCGAACAGGATTTTCTGGCAGCCGGCATCGATCAACGCCTTCAGCCCGACGGCAGTCGAAGGATTGCCGTAGCGCATGCCGTACTCGACCATCACCTCGGGCATCCGCGCCTGCAGCGCCTTCACCTGTCGCTTGGTGATGACCCGCAGCGGGCTGTCGTTTTCGACCTGGTCCCAGATGCGCTTGTAGTTCGCGCCCGATTTGCTCGGCCGCGTCGTCAGCACGATCCCCTGCAGGATCGGCTGCCAGATCAGCGGATTGGCCTCGATGACGCGGCGATCGGACAGGAACTCGCCGAGGTAGCGCCGCATGGACCAGTAGTCGGTCCCGTCGGGCGTCCCCAGGTTGAGCAGCAGTACCCCGACTTTGGGCTGACGGATTGGCGGATGCCCCGCCGGAAGTTCGGTCAACGGAATGGCTCGCAGTTTGGAAGCGTTCTAGGCGGCGCACCATAGTCGGCGACCGTGACAACACAAGTGCGACCATGTCGCGGCTGCACGCTTGTGATCGGCCTCAGAAGCTGGCCGACAGCATGGCGAGCCCGAACGCCAGCACCAGCAGCGCGCCAAGCAGTTCGGCGGCGCCCACCAGCCGCGATCCGAGCCTGCCATTGGCATCGAGATAGCGCCGCGCCAGCCCCTTGGCCGACACCGCGACCACGGCCAGGACCGAAACGGTGATCGCCGTGCCCAGCCCCATCAGCAGGGCTGAAATGACCCCCGCGAGGAATATCCCCTGGCTCAGCGCAAACACCAGTACCAGCAGGGCGCCGGTGCAGGGCCTGAGCCCCGCACTCAGCACCACGCCCAGTTGCTCCCGCCAGTCGCCGCCCGTCTGGTCCGCGGTCACCACATGGTGGTGATGGTGGTGATGCCCGTGATCGTCGTCGCCGTGGTTGTGCCCATAATGCGGATGCCCGGGGCTGCGTCCATGCGCGTCGAGACCGCCGGGCGCTCCCGCCGTTGCGACGGCCGGGCGGAACTGGAATGCGTTGCCGCGCTCGGCCAAGAGCGCATGCGGGCCCTCTGCCTGCACCGCCGGCGCAACCGGCTCGTCATGCCGATGCCCCCAGCCGAACAGCTTTCGCGCTACCAGCCAGACCCCGAGCAGCACCATGAGGCCGTATGCCGCCCGCTCTATCCACACCACCGCGATGTCCATCGCACTGGTCGAGAGCTGCAGCACCGCCGCGATCACCCCCACCACGGCCACCGCGACCACCGCCTGCAGCAACCCCGAGGCGAAGCTCAGTCCGATGCCGCGCCGCATCTGCCGCTCGTTGGCGAGCATGTAGCTGCCAATCACCACCTTGCCATGTCCCGGCCCGGCGGCATGGAACACGCCGTAGAGGAAGCTGAGGCTGCCGAGCACCCAGAACGCCGTCCAGTCGGTCTTGAGCTCGCCGAGTGCGGCGGTCAGCGACTTGTAGAATTGCTCCTGCCACACCACGAGCCAGCCGAGCGGCCCGTTACGGTCGATCCTGAACCCCGGCTCCTGTGGCGGTCCGCCGAACGGCATCGCCGGCTTTGCTTCGGCCACCTGCGTCACCGCCTCAAGCGCGGTCGCGGCCGGCGGGGGCGCGGCGGCGACACTGGTGCAATCGATGACGATCGCCCCCTGCGCGCCGCGCACTGCGGCCGCAAGATCGGGCGGCAGCGTGGTTACATCCGCCGACAGTTGGCCGAGCCGCTCCTGCAACTCGGGCGACAGTTCGCGCGGCGGGTCCATGCCGAACGTGCAGCCGGCCGGAGCGTTCTCCAGCGCCACGTCGGACAGCCCGGCGAAGTTGATCGCGACGTAGAATTCCGGGTCGGCGATCGCCACCTCGAGCCGGCCCTTGATCCGGTATGGTTCCTGCGGCTCGACGCCGAAGGTCAGGGTCGAACGGCCGTCCGCGTAGGCGAACCGGCCATTGTCCAGGGCGGCCAGAGGCAGTGACTCGTCGCCCTCGCCGGCCAGCGTGTAGAAGCCGTAGTCGGCCAGCCCGCGGACGTTCTCGTCGGCCAGTTCCTGCATCTCCTCGCTGGAGGTGATGCCGTCGCCGTTGGTGTCGAGGCCCTGAGTCTGCCAGACCGAGAATGCCGAGTCGAAGGTCCACGAATTGTGGATGGCGACCAGTTCACCCGCGTCGTTGAAGCTGATGCGGGCCTTGGCATCGATCCAGATATGTGGGTGCGCCTCAGCCGCTCCGGTGCCCAGCGCCAGAGCCGCCACCATCACCACGTTCCGGACGACATTCCGCATTCCAGGTCCCCTAGCGTAGCGGGTTGGTTT
>CAMDAL010000271.1 GCA_945888565.1 Devosia equisanguinis
CGCATCTTCGGCTTCGGCGATGCGGCCGGGGTCAGCATCCTCCACCGCCCCTGACATTCAACTGTTGGTGAAACGTCACATTCGTGGCCACACTGGCTCGTTGCTAGGCTACGAACTTCTGCCAGTTCCCGGAGACGCCATTGGGCGCCTATATCGTCCGACGTATCCTGCTGATGGTCCCGACGCTGTTCGGCATCATGCTCCTGACCTTCGTCATCGCCCAGTTCGCCCCCGGCGGGCCGGTCGAGCAGATGATCGCCCAGATGCAGAACCAGAGCGTCTCCGCCACCCAGTCCGTCACCGGCTCCAGCGAGGGTGATTTCGCCGGGCAAGACGTCGTCAGGTCCTCCGATAGTGGTGAGGGCGCCAGCTATCGCGGCAGCCGCGGGCTCAGGCCGGAAATCCTCGAGCGGATCGAGAAGCAGTTCGGCTTCGACAAGCCGCCGGTCGAGCGCTTCTTCACCATGCTGTGGAACTACCTGCGCTTCGATTTCGGCCAGAGCTACTACCGCGACATCTCGGTCATCGACCTGATCAAGGAGAAGCTGCCGGTCTCGATCACGCTGGGGCTGTGGATGACGCTGCTCAGCTACCTCATCTCCATCCCCCTCGGCATCGCCAAGGCCATGAAGGACGGCAGCCGCTTCGACGTGTGGACCTCGGTGGTGCTGGTCGTCGGCTACTCGATCCCGCCGTTCCTCCTCGCCGTGCTGCTGATCGTGCTGTTTGCCGGCGGCAGCTTCTGGAACATCTTCCCGCTGCGCGGCATCGTCTCGGAGAACTGGGCCAGCCTCCCCTGGCATGAGCAGATCCTCGACTACGCCTGGCACATCACCCTGCCGATCATCGCCATGGCCGTCGGCGCCTTCGCCACCTCGACGCTGCTGGTCAAGAACTCGTTCATCGACGAAATCCGCAAGCAATACGTCACCACCGCTCGGGCCAAGGGCCTCACCGAGCGAAGCGTGCTCTACGGCCACGTCTTCCGCAACGCCATGCTGCTGGTGATCGCCGGCTTTCCGGCCGCCTTCATCGGCGCCTTCTTCGGCGGCTCGCTGCTGATCGAGACCATCTTCTCGCTCGATGGCATCGGCCTGCTCGGCTACGTGTCGGTCCTCAACCGCGACTATTCCGTCGTATTCGCAACGCTTTACATCTTCTCGCTGCTCGGCCTCGTCATCAACCTCGTCTCCGACCTGATGTACATGTGGATCGACCCCCGCATCGATTTCGAAAGCCGGAACGTCTGATGCTGATCGGCGCCCTCCGCACCCCGCCCATCGCCTTCGCGCCTGCCGACGCGGCGCGCTCGGCCCCGCTGCTGTCGCCGATCAACCAGCGCCGGGTCCACACCTTCGCCGCCAACAAGCGCGCCGTCTGGTCGCTGTGGCTGTTCCTCGTGCTGTTCATCCTGACCTTCGTTTCGGAACTCATCGCCAACGACCGGCCGCTGATGGTCTCCTACAAGGGCGAACTGCTGTTCCCCGTGGTCGTCGCCTACCCGGAGAGCAAGTTCGGCGGCTTCCTCGCCGAAACCATCTATCGCGACCCCTTCATCGCCGACGAGATCAACGCCAATGGCTGGATGGTCTGGCCGCTGATCCGCTATGGCGGCGCCACGGTCGACGAATCGCTCGGCACCAGCGCCCCCGCCGCGCCGTCCTGGAGGCTCGACGACGAAACCCGCTGCTCGCGCTACCCGGCCGGCGTCGAGGACCCCGGCTGCAAGACCATCGGCAACTACCACTGGCTCGGCACCGACGACCAGGGCCGCGACGTCGTCTCCCGCGTGCTCTACGGCTTCCGCATCTCGGTGACTTTCGGCATCCTGCTGACCATTGCCAGTTCGATCATCGGCGTCATCATCGGTGCCGTGCAGGGCTATTTCGGCGGCTGGATCGACCTGATCGGCCAGCGCCTGCTCGACATCTGGGGCACCATGCCCACGCTCTACGTGCTGCTGATTGTCTCGAGCGTGCTGGTGCCCGGCTTCTGGGTGCTGCTGTTCATATTGATCCTGTTCAGTTGGACCGCACTTGTCGGCATCGTCCGCGCCGAGTTCCTGCGCGCCCGCAATCTCGAATATGTCGCTGCTGCCCGGGCACTGGGGCTGACCAACTGGCAGATCATGTTCCGCCACCTGTTCCCCAACGCCATGGTGGCGACCCTCACCTTCATGCCGTTCATCGCCGGCGGCTCGGTGGCGACACTGACCTCGCTCGACTATCTCGGGCTCGGCATGCCGCCCGGCACCCCGTCGCTCGGCAACCTGCTCAACCAGGGCAAGCAGTACCTGTTCGCGCCATGGCTCAGCCTCACCGCCTTCGGTGTCATCTCGCTGATCCTGCTGCTCTTTGTTTTCATCGGCGAAGGGGTGCGCGACGCCTTCGATCCGCGGAAGACCTTCGCGAGGCGCTCATGACCGAGCCCTTGCTCAGCGTCGAAGACCTGCATGTCGATTTCACCACCGAGGAGCAGGTGATCCACGCCGTCCGCGGCGTCAGCTTCACGATCGCCCCTGGCCAGACAGTGGCCCTCGTGGGCGAAAGCGGTTCGGGCAAGTCGGTCACCGCCCTGTCGGTCCTCCGCCTCCTGCCCTACCCGCCCGCCAGCCACCCGAAGGGTCGCATCGCCTTCAAGGGCGAAGACCTGTTGAACGCCGCCGCCCCGGCGCTGCGGGCCGTCCGTGGCAACGGCATCTCGATGATCTTCCAGGAGCCGATGAGTTCGCTCAACCCGCTCCACACCGTGGAAAAGCAGGTCTCCGAGGCCCTCATCGTCCACCGCGGCATGAGCCGGGCCGATGCCCGCACCCGAACCATCGAACTCCTCAAGGAGGTGGGCATCCAGAACGCCGAGACCCGCCTCGCCGACTATCCGCACCAGCTCTCGGGCGGCCAGCGGCAGCGCGTGATGATCGCCATGGCGCTCGCCAACGAGCCCGACCTGCTGATCGCCGATGAGCCCACCACCGCCCTCGACGTCACGGTGCAGGCCCAGGTGCTCGACCTGCTGCAATCGCTGCAGAAAAGCCGGGGCCTCGCCATCCTGTTCATCACCCACGACCTCGCCATCGTCCGCAAGATGGCCGAGACGGTGCATGTGATGACCGAGGGCCTGATCGTCGAGTCCGGCCCCACCGAAACCATCTTCACCGCCCCGCAGCACCCCTACACGCAGAAGCTGCTGGCCGCCGAACCGCGCGGCGAGCCGTTGCCGCCCGGCCCGGAGGTCGAGCCGATCGTCACCACCGAGGCCCTGAAAGTCTGGTTCCCGATCAAGCGCGGCCTGCTCCGCCGCACCGTCGGCTACATCAAGGCCGTCGACGATGTCGCGCTCTCGATCCCGCGCGGTCAGACGCTGGGCGTCGTCGGTGAAAGCGGTTCGGGCAAGACGACGCTCGGCCGCGCCGTGCTCCGGCTGGTCAAGTCCGAGGGCCGCATCGCCTATCTCGGGCAAGCCATCAGCGACCTCAACTCCAGCGCCATGCGTCCGCTGCGCAGGAACCTGCAGATGGTGTTCCAGGACCCCTACGGCTCGCTCAGCCCGCGCATGTCGGTGGCCGAAGTCATCAGCGAGGGCCTCGGCGTCCACGAGCCGAAACTGACTGCTGCCGAGCGCGACGCCCGCGTCGTCAAGGCGCTGACCGAGGTCGGCCTCGAACCGGCCGACCGCCACCGCTACCCGCACGAGTTCAGTGGCGGCCAGCGGCAGCGCATTGCCATCGCCCGCGTCATGGTGCTCGAACCGCAGTTCGTCGTGCTAGACGAACCGACCTCGGCGCTCGACGTCTCGGTGCAGGCGCAGGTGGTCGACCTGCTTCGTGACCTGCAGCGCCGCCACGGCCTCACCTACCTGTTCATCTCGCACGACCTCCGCGTTGTCCGGGCGCTCGCCAACCACATCATGGTGATGCGCGACGGCAAGGTGGTGGAGCACGGCGCGGCGCGCGACGTCTTCGCTGCCCCCAAATCCGACTATACCCGCGCGCTGCTTGCAGCCGCTTTGACGCAGACCGCCGCCACGCTAAGCTGAAGCCAACACGTCCCCGAACGGAGACCACCATGCAGCCCAAACGCACCGTCGCTATCGCCCTTGCCTTCTCTGCCCTGCTCTCAATCGCCCCCGCCAGCGCCCAGGATACGCGCGTCTGGCACCATGGCAGCTCGCTGCTGGGCGAGGTGAAGTACCCCGAGGGCTTCAAGCAGTTCGACTACGTGAACCCCGACGCACCGGTCGGCGGGCTGGTCCGGCTGAGCTCGATGGGCGGGTTCGATACCTTCAACCCGATCCTGCCGCAGGGCGAAGCGGGCGACGGCATCGGGCTGCTGTTCGACACCCTGATGACCCCGTCGCTCGACGAGACGTCCACCTCCTACGGCCAGCTCGCCGAGGCCTTCACCTACCCCGACGACTACTCGTCGGCGACCTTCCGGATGAACCCGCGCGCCAAATGGGCGGACGGTAAGCCCATCACAGCGGACGACGTCATCTGGTCGTTCAACAAATCGATCGAACTCAACCCCAACATGGCGAATTACTACGCCAACGTGACGAAGGTAGAGGAGACCGCTCCGGGCGAAGTCACCTTCAGCTTCGACCAGACCGGCAACCGCGAACTCCCCAAAATCATGGGCCAGGTCATGGTGCTGCCGCAGCACTGGTGGGAAGGCACCGATGCGAGCGGCAACACTCGTGACATCGGGCGCTCGACCCTCGAGCCGCCGCTCGGCTCGGGCGCCTACAAGCTCGCGAGCTTCAACGCCGGCGTCTCCATCACCTACGAGCGCGATCCGAACTACTGGGGCCTGACCGAGCCCTTCAACGTCGGCACCAACAACATCCAGACCATCAAGTACGAGTACTACCGCGACGACACGGCCGAGTTCGAGGCGTTCAAGGCCGACCAGTTCGACTGGTGGGACGAAAACGTCGCCATCCGCTGGCAGAACAACTACGATTTCCCGGCGGTCCAGGATGGCCGGGTGATCAAGGAGATGTTCGAGAACACCTATCGCGACAGCGGCATCCTCGTCGGCTTCATCCCCAACCTCCGCCGTCCGATCTTCCAGAACGAGGCGCTGCGCGAGGCGATGCTCTACGCCTTCGATTTCGAGGAGCTCGACAAGCTGCGCTTCTTTGGCCAGTACGACCGCGTCAACTCGTTCTTCTACGGCACCGAGCTCGCGTCGACCGGACTGCCGGAAGGCGAGGAGCTCGAAATCCTGAACTCGGTCAAGAACCTTGTGCCCGAAAAGGTATTCACCACCGCGTACGAGAACCCGGTCTCGGGCGATCCCACAAAGCTCCGCGCCAATCTGCGCACCGCCAACGAGATCCTCACCAACGCCGGCTACGTCCTCAACGGAAGCCAGTTGATGGACCCAGCGGGCCAGCCCGTCACCTTCGAGATCCTGCTCAACGGCCCGGTGATCGAGCCCATCGCCACCGCCTTCACCACCAACCTCAAGCGACTGGGGATGAACGTCACCATCCGCACCGTCGACAGCGCGCAGTATATCGAGCGGGTCCGCAATCGCGATTTCGACATGATGTATTCGGGCTGGGCCCAGAGCCTGTCACCGGGCAACGAGCAGCGCTTCTACTGGGGTTCCGAGGCCGCGGCGCAGAACGACAGCTCGAACTATGCGGGCATCTCCGACCCGGGCATCGACGCGCTCATCGACAAGATCATCTTCGCCGACGACCGCGAGACGATCATCGCCGCAACCCGCGCCCTCGACCGCGTGCTGCTCGCCCACCACTTCGTCACCCCC
>CAMDAL010000272.1 GCA_945888565.1 Devosia equisanguinis
ATGTCGGCATAGTTCTGCAGGCCGACGAAGCGCGGCTCGCCGATGAGGTTCCAGACGAAGACGCTGAGACCCAGGCCCCAGAGGATGGGGACGATCATGAACAGGGTGAACAGGACCACGTTTGGCCCGACGAACAACGCGGCCCAGAACGGAGAGTCGGTGCGGCCGTTGTTCCTGCGGCGCGCTGCAATTCGCGGAATCGCGGCCGTGCCAGGCTCGGCTGTGTCTGTCTTGCTCAAGAGAATAAACCCTGTCGAAGAAAGGAGCGCCGGCTGCGGGAGAGACGCAGCCGGCTCAAGGTCGGCCCACCGCTTCGGGGGAAGCGGCGGACTTTCCTTATCGGATAGGCAGTTGGATCAGCCGCCGGACGCGAGGACGCGGGCCATGGCTTCGTTGATCACCGTCTCGGCGGCCTTCAGCGCATCGGCCACCGGCACATTGTTGAGCACGACGGCTTCTTCGGCCTTGGTCAGTTCGGTATCGACCACCGCCTGAACGTCGGCAGGGATCGAGGTCGGGTTCATGGCGCCGTACTGGATGGATTCCGCGAAGACGCGGTTATCGTACGGAGGGCCGGGCAGGTCGGTCCAGATCGGGCTGTTATAAAGCGCCTCGACCGGCGGAACCGTGCCGTAGCTGGCGGTGAGGATCTTCATACCGCCGTCTTCGGAGTAGAACCAGTTGAGGTAGTCGAAGGCCAGTTCCTGGTTGTTGGCCATGCCCGTGGTCGTGATGGACTGGGCGATGGAGCCCATGCCGGTCTTGCGCACACCGTTGATCGTCGGCACGAGCGCCGCGTCCCAATCGTCGGTGGTGACCGAGCGGATGAGCGGGGTGAGGGCGCGCACCGACTGCAGCATCGACACGGTGCCGGCGCCGAAGGCCTGGAAACCGCCGCCGAGCTGGGTCTGCTGCGGCGTGGAGGCGATGACGCCCGCCTTCACCTGGTCCCAGTACATGGTGAAGACCTTGATCGCGGCTTCGGTCTGCAGCTTGTACATGTTGTTTTCGTCGAGCAGCGTGTCGCCGAAGGCTTCGATGCCCGGAACGTAGGTGGCATGCCACGGCACCGAGGCCGCGAGGCCGTAGCGCGTGGTGGTGTTGCCGTTCTTCTGGGTCAGCTGGGTCGCGACTTCGATCTGCTTCTCGAAGGTCCAGTCATCGTTCGGGTAGGGGATACCAGCGTCGTCGAAGTGCTTCTTGTTGTAGTAGAGCACGACCGTGTCGGCGCCGATCGGCAGGCCGAAGATGCCATCCTTGTTCGGCCCCGAGGTGACCAGGTACTGGTCGAGGAATGGCTTGGCCAGCGAGGTCATGCCGATGGGGCCGCCCGAAGTCAGGAAGGGCCGCATGTCGGCGGTAACCTCCGCGTTGGCCAACTGTGTCGCCAAGATGTCCGCCAGATAGGTGATGTCGGGCAGCTTGTTGGCGAGACGGCGGGACAGCAGGGTCTGTCGTATACCCTGGTAGTCGCCGGGGAGGAGCGAGTAATCGATCTTCACACCGGGGCGGGCGGCCTCGTAGGCGGCGAAGACCGGCTTGATGCCCGTTTCGGCCCAATCGAGGACGGCGATGGACAGCGTGCCGCTGGTGGGCTGCGCGAAGGCGCGGCCTGCAGCGAGCGCGATTGGCGATGCGGCGAGACCGGCCAGCACTGCTCGGCGGCTCGGCATATAGTGATTGGTCGTGGTCTTGGTCACGTGTTTCCCTCGCAAGGAATGCGCGACGAGGACTCCTGGCCTCGGGCGCGATGGGACAAAAGTCCAACTCGTGGCGGTGAGCCGGTTGTTCAATCAGTTGAACGACTGTCCATATACTGAACGGTGCCACCAACGCTCGGTTCGGTCAAGCGGCTACGCGCTCGGACAAACGTCTAAGTGTCGCGGCGTTGTGGAACGCCGGCCCCTGTTCCAGTCGACATAGGGTTCACGATCATGGAACGCGGCAGTTCGACGTCGCGGTCGCCAGGCGGAGTTCGAAATTCCTCCGCGGCATTCCCCCTTTTGCCCATTCAAACCGGTCGTGAATTGCGGCTATAGGGGTGCAGCGCTTTTGCTTGAGTACTGAGGAGGACTCCACCGACATGAAGATCACGGATCTGAGATGCGCGGTCATCGCCAACAGCCCCGTAGTCCAGATCAGGACCGATGAGGGCATCACCGGCTGGGGCCAGATCGAGACCCCGAAGCCCTACGTGAAGCCGCAGGTGCTTGATCTCAAGGACTGGATCGTCGGGCAGGACCCGCGCGACGTCGAGCGCGTGATGCGCCGCATCCGCGTGCGCGGCGGCTTCAAGCCGTTCGGGGCGGCCGTGTCGGCCATCGAGCATGCGCTGTGGGATATTGCCGGCAAGGCGCTGAACACGCCGACCTACCGCCTGCTCGGCGGCAAGGTGCGCGACAAGGTGAGGACCTACCGCACGCTGTACCAGGCGGAAGTGCCCGGTGGCGCCGAGCATACTCCGGCTGGCTACAAGCGCTGGGCCGAATACGGCAAGTCGCTGAAGGGCGAGTTCACCCTGTTCAAGCTGCCGAGCGCCTATCACAGCTCAATGGTGCGCGACTTCCCGAACTACTATTACGGCGAAGTGCAGACCGATGCGCCGTTCCCGTACCCGCACAAGGGCACGATGACCAAGGAAGGCTTCGACCACCTCGTCGCCTGCATCACCGCCGCCAAGGAAGCGCTCGGCCCCGGCTACAACACCGCGGTGGACGCCGGTCCGGGCTTCATGCCGATCGATGCGCTGCGCCTCGCCAAGGCCGTCGAGCACCTGCACCTGATGTGGCTCGAGGACATGATCACCGGCGACTACGTGCCGTACGTGAACCATGACCTTTATGCAGACATCACCCGCCACACGACGACGCCGATCCATACCGGCGAGCAGATCTACCTGCGGCAGAACTACAAGCACCTGATCGAGAGCCATGCGGTGAACGTGGTCGGTCCCGATCCGGCCGACGTCGGCGGCCTCGCCGAGATCAAGTGGGTGGCCGAGCATGCCGACCTCCACGGCATCGCCATGGCGCCGCACGGCACCGCGAATGGCATCATCGGGCTCGCGGCGCTGATCCAGGTCTGCGCGACCATGCCGGACAACCTGATCGCCTTCGAGTACCCGGCCCGCTTCGAGCCGTTCTGGTACGACATCACCGAAGGGTTTGACGGCATGCCGGTGAAGGGGGGTCTGATCGACGTGCCGGATCGTCCGGGCCTTGGCATCAACTTCATCGTCAAGGAAGCCAAGAAGTACCTCACCGAGGGCGATGCGAACTTCTTCGACTGATCGCTTCATGCATTGAATCAAGTTCGGGCTCCGTCGAAAGGCGGGGCCCGAACTGCTTGACGGGCCTTGCTGTTTTCCGTCAGGCTGATGCGACCGTGGCCGGGGAGAGGTCGCGGCGAGGAGGATTTGTCTGCCATGGCTTCGACCAACCACGCGGCGTCGGCACGCGTGCTCGACATGTTGCGCACGCAGTTCACGTTCCAGATATCGGTCGATACCGACAACCTGCCGCAGGCCTATGTGGTCGCCGACGCGGCGCTCGCGGGCGGGATCACGCTCGTCGAGATGGGCACGCCGTTGCTCAAGACCGAGGGCGTGAAGAACGTCGTGCCGGCGTTCCGCCAGCGTTACCCGGACGCGATCATCCTCGCGGACATGAAGAGCATGGACGGGGCCGGGTTCGAGGCGCGCAGCGTCTATGGCGGCGGCGGCAACATCATCGATTTCCTGGCGCTGGCCGGGGTGGCGAGCGCGAAGAACGTGGCGGCGGCGCGCGACGAGTTTCGCGACCGCGACCCCTCGATGTCGCGGCTGGCGTTTGCCGATATCCTCGTGCCGCAGCAGGGACCGG
This sequence comes from Devosia equisanguinis, assembly GCA_945888565.1. GTDB lineage: Bacteria > Pseudomonadota > Alphaproteobacteria > Rhizobiales > Devosiaceae > Devosia_A > Devosia_A equisanguinis_A. Next base: position 3,861 of record CAMDAL010000272.1, read on the forward strand.
CCGACGTTGCCGTCGATACGGCACAGCGGATGCGCGATGCGGGGATGGACGGGGTAGGGCTGCACCTGCAACTCGATGCGCGTCGGGCCGACCCGTCACTGCATGCGTCGAGCTATCTCAGCGACGTCGCGCGCGCCGTGTTCGAGGCGGTGGGCGATGCGTGTTCGGTGCAGGTAGTGGGCGGGCTGACCATTGCGCAGGCCAGGGCGCTGGCGAAGGATGGGCTGCGCGCCTTCGTCATCAGCGGCAATTTCGGGCTGGCCGAGTCGCACGCGGGCTATGGCGCGCCGGCGACGGAACAGACGCGACTGGTCAAGGACTTTATCGCGCAGGTATCGGCGGCCTGAGCCGCCGATACCTGCGTTGGCGGGCGGCTCAGCGGCCGAAATACTCGCGGTAGTCGGTGTCGTAGCCGAAATAGCGCGGACCGACGAGCGCGATGCCGGCGGGCGTCAGCCATTGCGGGTTCGACGGCATGGCGAGCGCCTTGAGGCGCAGGCCGTAGCGCAGCGCGTCGGCGGTGACCGGCAGGCCGGATTCGGCATCGAGGACGGTGATCAGGTCGGGCGTGGTGACGATGATGTCGCCATCGCGCTCGGCCATCAGGAACTCGTTCTGGAAATCGAGCCGGAACGCGTGGCCCTTCCATTCCTCGACGCCTTCGAAGCGGGCGGTGCCGCGGGCGAAGCCGCCGACGGTGCGGCGCTCGATGTCCTTGATGCGGCCGTGGAAGATCACGTCGGCATCGAGCTTTTCGACGATGGCATTGACCGGATCGACGTGACCGGCCTTGGCCTCGCGCAGGGTGCGGCCGAGTTCGGAGCAGAGGGTCAGCGTGCCGCGCACGATGGCCTTCTTCGCCACGGCGCCTGACATCGAGTAGAAGGCGAGCAGGGCAGAGCCGCCCATTTCCACTGTCGCCGCGCGAGCCAGCCGCTCCGTCCAGGCATTGCTGACGGTTTCGAGCACCAGCGAGTTGCCCTTGTCGTCGCAGAGCACCATCGGGGTCGCCGAGACGCCATGCATGGTGAAGGTCACCATCTGCAGCTCGGGATAGGCGCGGCCCATGCCGTCGCCATCGACGAGCGGCAGCCCGGCCATGGCGGCCACCACGAACGGGGTGGTGGAGTTGACGCCGCCAGCCTCGCCGCATAGCACGGCGTCGATCTTGCGGCCGAGCAGCTGCTCGAGCGCGCGGAAGGCGTTGATCAGCTCCTCGCCCTGCGGGAGCTTCTCGGTCATCACGGTGGGGGCGCCCATCATGCAGACGGGGACCACCAGCGCGTCGTCGGGCAGCTCGTCGATATCGACGAGGTTCACCGGGCCGTACTGCTTGATGGCCTGCTGGGCCATCAGCTTGCCGACATAGGGGTCACCGCCGCCGCCGGTCCCGAGGATGGCGCCGCCGGTGGCGATGTCTTCCATGTCCTCGGCATGGATGGTGCGAAGAAACTTCATGGTGGGTTCCTTTCGCCTCAGGCCACGATCGGCTGGGGCTGGAGCGGGTTGAAGGTGAGTTCGGGGTAGCCGAAGGCCTTGGGGCCGACGATTTCCAGCGCCCTGGGGGTCTTCATCAGGTCGTGCACGGGCAGCCCGATGACCGCGATGCGCTGGCCGTAGCGCAGCACTTCGGTGGTGATCGGCTCGCCGGTATCGAGTTCGAGGTTGATGATCAGGTCGGGCACCATGATCACCGGCACGTCGTCGACCCAGAGCACGAGGTTCTCGTTCTGTATGGCGATGCGCGCCTCCGACCCGGCCCAGTCGCCGACCCCGCTGAGATGCGCATGGCCGCGGGCGAACCCGCCGACCAGCTCGCGGCGCACGTCTGTGACCTTGCCGGTGAAGAACAGCTTGCCGCCGGTGGAGGCGACGACGCGCTCGACGACGTTCTGCCGCTT
>CAMDAL010000273.1 GCA_945888565.1 Devosia equisanguinis
CCGAGCACGCCCACCACCTCGCCCTGCCGCACTGCAAAGCCGATGCCGGTCAGCGCCTCGACCGGTGGCGGCCCGAGCCGGGGCAGGCCGCGGCGGTAGGTCCTGCTCACGCCATCCACTTCGAGGATCGGTTCGCCGATCGGCGGCCGCATCATCGTACGCGTCCGCAGCCGCTCGCCACCGACCAGGTGGCGCACGGTGTCGTATTGCGGCAGCTCGAAAATCTGGCTGGCCGGGGCCCGGAGCAGCAGCCTGCCATTGGCCAGCACCGCCACCTCGAGCCCCATGCTGAGGGCCAGTCGAAAATCGGCGGTGAAGATGATGACGGCCGCCGTGCGGCTCGCCGCCTGCAGCGCCGTGAGCAGTTCCAGCTGCGTTGCGGGATCGCGGCCGCGCCCCGGCTCATCCGCCACGATCAATTCCGCATCGGCGAGCACCGCTGCGGCATCGGACTCGCGGTCGAGATACAGCACCCGCTTGCCGCTGAAACTCAGCGTGCCCTCGGCCTTTGCCCCGTTTGGCAGCAGCCCGGCGATCGCGAGTGCCAGCAACGAGGTTGCCCCGTCGCCACGGCCGACGACGGCCAGCATCGACGCCGGCTCCACCGTCAGGTCTATGCCCGAAATCCGCGTCGCCCCGAACCCGACACCAACTCCCCTGAGCTCAAGCAATGCCACGGCGCGTCTCCCGTAGCCCGCTCGCCGCTATCAGCAGTGCCAGCGCCGTCACCACCGCCACGCCACCCGGGGCGACCACCAGCAGCGGCCGCGCCTGCGCCAGTTGCTGCCCATCGCGCAGCATGGTCCCGAGGCTGAGCCCGCTGCCATCGACCCCGAGTCCGGCGAACGACAGGGTCACCTCGATCAGCAGCGCTGCCGCCAGCAGGTCCAGCCCCAGGGCGATCAGGCCGGGCAGCACCATCGGCACCACATGCCGCTGGCCCGCCCCCAGCCAGCCGAGACCCGCCAGTCGCGCCGCGGCGACATACTCGGCCGCCAGCACCGGCGCCATGATGCTCCGCGACCCGATAGTTGCGGCTATCGCCCCCGGCAAGCCGATGGCGAGGAACACCGACAGCGTCGTTTGCAGCCGCAGCCCGCCGAAAATGGCCCCGAGACACAGCGCCGCCGGCAGGATGCCGATCAGCACCAGCTGCCGCGTCGCCCCCGGTCCCAGCCGGGCCGCCAATAGCGTGCCCAGCGGAATGCCGACCACCAGGCTGACCAGTGTCGCGAACCAGGCGAGCAGCAGGCTCGTCAGCGTCGCCGACATCAGCGCCGATACCACGTCGCGCCCGGTCTGGTCGGTGCCCAGCCAATGCGCGGCGCCCGGTTCGGCCAGCGCTGTGGCGCTGCCAGGCACCCCGCCATGCGGCGTCCATACCAGCGAGATCAGCGCCAGCAGTGCAATGATCGCAGCAAGCGCTACGCCGCTCCCGGCCTGCAGCCGCCCGCGGGGTGGGGGAGTTGCGCTCATCGCAGCGCCCCCGATTTCCACTCGACGGCCAGTCGCCCCAGCGTCCCGAGCAGCATCAGCACCGCCGCGATCACCACCAGCAGGAACAGGCTGGCGCGCAGCGCCGGCAGGTCATGCGCCAGCGCCGCGCCAAGCACCTGTCGCCCGAGTCCGGGCAGGTAGAATACATTCTCCACCACCACCGCGCCCACCAGCACGGTCGCCAGCAACCGCCCCGCCAGTTGCGGAAGGTTCGGCAGGGCTCGGTTCCAGCTTATGCTCCAGCGGGCCCGCTCCGGCGTCACGCCGCCGATGCGCAAGGCCCGGATTTCCGCCTCCTCCACCTCGGGGCCGAAAGCCGCGCGCAGCCGGATCGCGAACTCACCCGCATGCGGCAGTCCCAACGCCAAAGCGGGCAGCACCAGTGAGGCCAGCGCCTGCGACGGGCCTGCGCTCCACGGCATGAAGCCGCCGGCCGGCAGCATGCCCGCCAGCATCAGCGCCAGCAACAGCCCCAGCCAGAACGGCGGCAGGTGGCTCAGTACAGTCGCCAGCCCACCCAGCAGGCGGTCTGCCGCTCCGCCGATACGGGCCGCGAGAAGACTTATCCCCGCGCCGAGCAGCAGCGCCAGAATACCCGCCATCAGCACCAGCGGCAGCGTCACCGCCAGCCGGTCGGCCGGGAACTGCACCGCCAGCACGTCAGCGCCAGCGTTCGGCAGGAGATGCAGGAGAACGAACAGGATCAGCCAGCTGAGCGCGACCACTCCAGCGAAGCGGCCGACAGCAAAAAGCAGAAATCCACCCCCGCTCCGGTGGAAGGGAGTGTCGGCGCCCGCGTCAAATCCCGGCTTCGCTGATGCCACGCCTGCTGTCGCCCTGCGGAGGTGAGAGTCCAAACCCGTTCATCATGGTTCAGAATCCGTTAATACCGCATTTAGGTTCGCGTCAGATCAGCCGGAACCACAAGCGAAAACAGCGTGCCGACGCCCGCCGCCGGGTCGACGTTCAGCTTCAGCGCATTCACCGCGAGCAGCGAGCGCGTCAGCGCCAGCCCGACGCTCGACCGCACCGGCATCAGCGTCTCGCCGTCCTTGCCCACCCCATCGCGGAACACCACGAAGCGTTCGCCGAGGTCGGTCCGCTTCTCGCCGCTGTCGCGCACGTTGATGACGATGGCGCCGTCATCCTCGCGCTGCGCCGAAAGAATCACCGTCCCACCGGCCGGCGTCTGGTCGATGGCACTGGCCAGCAGGTTGAGGATCGCCTGGCTGAGCGAGGCGCGGTCGGCCGTTACCGAGGGTAGTCGCTCCGACACGGCGCTGCGCACCAGCACCCGCGCCTCCGCGGCCTGCACCCGCACGCGCGACAGGCAGGTATCGAGCAGCGCCGCCAGCTCGATCTCGTCGGCCTTGGCCTCGTAGCGCCCCTCGCGCAGTCGGGCGAAGTCGTCGAGTTCATCCACCAGCGTGGCGATTTCCTCGCCTGCCATGCGGATGTCGCGGGCATATTCCTGATGCCGGCCGGGGGCATTGGGCGCGGTGCGGATCAGTTCGGCGAAGCCGATGATCGAGTTCAGCGGGCGCCGCACCCCACGCGTGATCCGGGTCAGCATCGACGGCTCGAGGTCGTCGGACCGCGCCGGAGTTTCCCGTACCGCAGGTATCGCGGTCGATGGCCGGCGCACGAGCCCGAAATAGCCGGTGACGACGCCGGCCTGGCCTTCCGCAAACAGCGTCAGCCGGGTATCCGGCCGAGTGCCTGTCAGCATGATGCCGGGGCGTTCCGACTCGGCGAACCGCGCGGGCCGCTCCAGAAAGCGCTTCAGGTCCGGCATTTCGCTGCCCACGATCAGCTGCGTCAGCGGCCGGCCGATCAGTTCCTGCTCCGTCTCTCCGAGCAGGATGCGGGCATGCAATGACACGCTGGCCACGACGCCATTACGATCGGTGGTGAAGAACCCGTCCTCGCCCATCTCGGCATTGAGTTCGACAAAACTCCGCACCGATGCCTCGTGGCTCGGCTCCCTTGCCTCGGCGGCCGAGGCCGAGAGCATCAGCGCCGGCCTGCCGTGCCAGCTGATCGACTGCAGCCGCGCACCCACCGGTACCAGCAGGCCATCGCGACGCACCAGTTGCGTCACCGGGCCGGCGCTGGAATCCTCGGCGGGAAAGATGGCGGTGAGCCCGGCCGCCCGCAGCGACTCGATGCTGTCGTAACCGGTGAGTTCGGTGAGCGCCCGGTTGGCGAACAGCACCTGCTGGTCGCGGAACACCATGATGCCGAGCGGCAGCCGGTTGAGAATGAAGGTCTCGCCCGACAGGCTGACCAGCGCGTTGCCACCATTGCTCGCCGCCGCCAGCGCCTCCGGCTCGGCAGGGGTAGGCGCCCCGCTGACCCTGTCGGTCAGGATGCGGCTCAGCTCGTCGAAGTTGTAGCGCGACACCCGCTCGACCGTCTCCGCGTCGGGCTCGGGCGGCATCGCCCCCGGGGCGGCTTCGATTGGTGCTGGTTGTTCAGCGATGGCATCGGGCTCATCAGCGGTGACAGGTTCCGCATCGGCGGACTCGATGGGCTGGAAGCCACGCCCGACGATGCGCCAGGTCGTGACGCGCTCCAGCCTTGCTGTTTCCTCGGCTTCGATGGTGGCGATCATCGCGCCGATCGCGTCGGCTTCAGCCTCCGGCTCTGGCAGAATGTTCGCCTCAGGCATCGGCTCCGGTTCGACAGGCTGGGGGACAGTCTCGTCGGCCGGCAGGTCGGCTTGCGCCTCGATGAACACCTCGGCAGGCAGGTCTGGCGGCGGGCCGGCAAAGGTCTCGTCCCCGGCGCTCAGCGACGTGTAGAGGTCCGGATCGTCCGCCAGCCGGTCAAAGAGCGTCGACAGCGTGCCCAAGGGCGGCGCGGGAGCGTCGGGAATCGGCTCGACCCAGTACTCAAGCCCGGTCGCGGCCGCTTCCGCAGGTTCAGGTGCAGTCGGGGGATCGTCCGGCAGCCCGATGGGCAGGTACGGCTCGTCGTCCACCGGCTCGCTGGTGAACGCGATCTCGTCGATAGCCTCCCCGATACCCTCGGCGTCGCGAATGGCTCCGATGGCCCCGGCGCGCGACGCGGACGACGATTCGAACAGCAGCAGTATCGCCTCGTGCGGGCTGGCGGTGAAGCGGGTCAATGCTACCGGCTCGTCGCCGATCACCATGGTGCCGCTGTCGCCAGTGAGGGCCGGCATGCCCTCGCTCTCGATCACCGGGGCGATCTGCTCCAGCGCAGTGCGCGATCCACCCGCGATCTGCCCGTCATCACTCACCAGCAGGTATTCTGCGCCGGGCGGAAACAGGCTCACTGACAGTGGATCGACATGGCCGAAATCCTGTGCGTCGAGCAGCTCCGGCTCGATGACATCGACGCCGACGATCAGCAGGGCAGTGGCGCCATCTTCGAGCAGGAGCGGGGTGCAACTGCATGTGGTCGAGATCGGACGGTCGCCAGCGAGGAACTGGATACGGCTGAGACTGGAGCGATTGGTCGAGCCGAGCCGAAGCAACCGGGCAATCTGGCCCTTGATCGGCACGGCCTCGGGCGCCAGCTTCACGCCGTGCTTTTTCACCTTGCCGCGGAAGAAGCGCGCCGCCTCATTGCGCCAGAGCAGCGTTTCGCCATCCTGCGACCATAGCCAGGCGGGGCGGGCATCGGCCCAATGCGCCAGTATCCGGCGCGCCGTCGGCGATGTGATCCACTCAGCGTTCACGCACACTCTCTCTGGATTGTGCCAGATTGGCACAATCCGTACTCACAACTTAATGAACTCCTAAATATCCCGGGGCTTTGGCCGGGTCTATATCTCCACGCACCGTAGTGAAGGCTATCACTGCCGATGGTTAAGCCGGCCGCGGAAAACTGGTTGCGCGAAGGGCGAAATCCGCGCTTGCCAACGCGCGGAAGCGAAACTATGGTCCGCCCGCTTTCAGGCCGCCTTAGCTCAGTTGGTTAGAGCGCTAGATTGTGGATCTAGAGGTCTCTGGTTCGATCCCAGAAGGCGGTACCAAACTGAAAGCCACCGCCCGAGCGCAGCTGCGCCGGGCACTACCTTCATACCACCGCAACGTACCGGACCATCGGGCCCGGCTCCATCGCCGAGCGCGCCGATCTCGTTCTGGCGTCGCGCTATGAGGCTGCCGCGGCGACGCTGCTCTCGACGATCGTCGCGAGTTCAGCCTGCGAGAAGGGTTTGCTGAGCCTTGGCAGGGTCT
>CAMDAL010000274.1 GCA_945888565.1 Devosia equisanguinis
GGGCCGCAAAGGCCGAGGCGGACGTGCGAACGACAATCGACACCGCGCGGCTCAAAGGCGCAAATCCCTTCGACGTCATCCTCGCTACCCTCGCCTGAACGCGCCCAGAACGGTCAAAACGCGGCCTGCCGAAGGGGTGGGTAATTACGTCATCCCGGCAAGCTTGGACCATCGTCAGGACCGCACCGAAGGTATCCGTACTTTCGCCATCCGCCGTTTCTTCCGACTCTATCCGGCCTACTGGCTGTCGCTGCCTGTGGCACTCTGGGCCGTCTGGTGGTTGCAGGGGCGCGCTATAGATTGGGCCACTGTCGCCGTGAACATCACCTTGCTCCAGCGCATGCTTGGCTTCGACAACATCGTGAATTTCTACTGGACGCTTTCGTACGAGTTGGTCTTCTACGTGCTCTGTGCCGCGCTTTACGCCTTGGGTGTGCTGCACCGGCCCTGGGCACTTATCGCAACGCTTTATGCACTGGTCGTGGCGTTCGCGGCAGTGGCGTTGCTGGGGGCCAGTGATGCAGAAGGGTATTTGGGCTTTTTTGCAGATATGCCCAGCTACCTAGGGCTCATGTTCACCGGCGCTGTCCTTCGGCAATGGCACGACGGAAAGCGGCTGAGCCTCGGGATAAAGGTGGCATTGGTTTTCATTATCCTGCTCTTCGTCGTGCCCGCGGCGCGAAGCTTCAAGCTCGAAGATGGACTGCTGGCGTTCCATCCAGTGGGGGGGTGGAGCGGAGCTTTCGCTATCCTGTTTTTCATTATCTTCGCAATGCGTCTGCGCATATCGCATCCGGTGTTGAGCTGGTTGGGTGCGATCAGCTACTCACTTTACTTATTCCATACCATGGCGGTGTACTTGGCCTACTGGCTTCTGGCTCAACCCGGCTTTGAGTGGGCGCGGGGATGGGACCTCACTGCCTACTGCGTGCTGATCCTCGTCGCGACGATGCTATTCTCCGCTGCGGTCTATCGCTGGCTGGAGTTGCCGATGATTGCACTTGGCCGCCGGCTGAGTCTCCCTCGCTCGCCGGCAGTTGCACAGCGTTGATCGTCAAACGGCGTGGAAACTTGCACGTCGAAACATAACGTTGGTAACGCTCTGCGAACGCTCCGCCGCTAGCTTCATCTGGCGCGAACGCGGCGCAAAAAGGCCTTCACGGGGTGAAGGGCGGCACAATATCCGGAAAGCCGTACCTCGTCTTCGGTGCGTCCCGGGGAGGCGCGCTCACTTGGCGACGACCTCCGGCGGGGTCCACTTGAACATCACCATCTTGGGCACCTTCCTGACGTAGAAGAAGATGCCGCTGTCGGGCCTTTTGTGGAGGTAATCCTTGCTCTTCACGGGTGTCTGCCGGGTGCCGAAGTTATCGGAAAGTTATCGGTTTTCCCGAGAATGGCAATGCACTGTGAATACCGGGCATGAAAAAGCCCGGCTACCCGAGCGTTTCACGCTTCTCGATGTGGGAGTAAATGGCTCCGCGGCTTGGACTCGAACCAAGGACCATTCGATTAACAGTCGAATGCTCTACCAACTGAGCTACCGCGGAACACGTTGCCGTCAAAGGCAGCGACCGTTTAGGGGCATTGGTTTGCTTTGGCAACCCCCTTTTTCCGCATCGTCAGAAACCTGTCGCAGTGGCTGCCGCGCGCGCCTCCGCCAGGGCCAGATCCTCGGGCGTGTTGATGTTGGCGAACGGGTCACCCGTGGGGCCTACCGGCCAGTCCACCGCTACCGCCGCTGCTTCGGCCGCCAGCGCCTTCAGGCTGCGGGGCGCGGTGCCGGCCAGCACGCGCTGCGGCAGGTCGCGGAATCGCTCGACCCGCCAGATCGAACTGGTCGGGTAGGGTTGTCCCTCATACCGGGCGATCGCGGCGGGCGCGTCGCCGAGTGCGCGCATCAGCCGTTCGACATAGTCCATCGGCAGGAACGGCGAATCCACGGCGGCCGAGATCAGCAGCTCGATATCGTCGGGCAGGGCGGCCACTGCCGCGGCGAACCCGGCCAGCGGACCGGCATACTCACCGGGAAGGTCGGCCACGCCGGCTGCGCCATCCGGCAGCCCTAGCGCCGCCGGATCGTGCGGCCCATGCGCAACGATCACCGGATCGCAGGCTGCAACCAGCGCCAGCACCCGGTCGACCAGCCGCAGCCCGCCGACCCTTACCAAGGCCTTCACCGCGCCACCCAGCCGCTCGCCCCGTCCTCCGGCGAGGATCACTGCCGCTACCCGCATGCCGACTGTCGCTCTCGCTTCGTGTTCATCTTGCGTAAAGTCCGGGCCTGCCATATGAACGCCGCGCAGTGAGGCCACGTGGCGGAGTGGTTACGCAGCGGATTGCAAATCCGTCTATTCCGGTTCGATTCCGGACGTGGCCTCCAACGCATTTTCCTCCCAACCCAGTATCCTGCTCTGCAGCGCCGGTTCGTCGCGCTCGTGTTGCGACGAGAAGCCCACATATCCCGGCATTTTCAAACGTGCCCGACGAGTCGACGCGACACGAAACACGACATGATGGCTTCAGAATAGAACTTTGGCGCGCTGCCGGCGGATTTGCTTCCGCTCAAAGTCAGGGCGCCAACCGGATGCCAGACTTACTCGCCCACACCGACCTTCTTCATGCGCCCGCTCCTCGCCGGGCGCGCTGACCACTGAGCAACCGATTCGCCCGCGTGGCATTGTTCCGGCGCGCATTGCCTGGAACGAAGTCCGCCATCCGCTAGAAGGCGGGCCGCTGGGTCGCACTGCGGCTGCTGGCACAGATCGACTTTTTCCGGAACCCCCCGGATGCCCTGATCCGCCACCGGTCGTCTAGGTTCCCGCGCTCCGACACGGCGCCAAGCGAAGTTCACCTGGAGGATGCAAAAATGTCTGATCATAATCCCGAGACACAGGCCGGCCAGTTGCCCGGCGACGCTGTTGGCGTGGTGGCACAGGTCGCGGATATCCTCGGCTCCTACCTCTCAACCGACAGCAGCTTCACTCCGGAGATGGCGATCGAGCGCGTACGAACGGTGATCAATAGCAAAGCCGGCATGTCTGCCTTCCTGCAAGACGCCCTTCGACCGGGCGTGGCCAGTGCCGAGGCCGTGGTCATGAGCTTGGCCAAAGCGCTCGACGATCATCAGCCGACTCCCGAGGAAACCGTCCTGAAGCTTGTCGAAATTATCGAGAGCCCGGCGGCGGTCGAGCTCTATGACCGTGAGATGCTCGGCCGAGACCAGTACGACTGATCTGGCCCTATCCCGGGCCGGGCCCCGGTCTCCCTTCACAGGACGATTTGTCACCGGTTGCCCGGCGCGCGTGCTGGCGGTATCACCGGGCCGCACAAAGCTCGTTTCCGGGAAATTTTCGCCATGGCCGATTTCGCAACTGCCCGCCGTCGCATGGTGGACAACCAGCTGCGCACCAGCAACGTCACCGACCGCCGCATCCTGGCGGCCATGGATGAGGTGCCGCGCGAGCGCTTCGTGCCCGAGGCCCGCCAGGCGCTTGCGTATGTGGATGCCGCCCACGATCTCGGCGCGGGCCGGTCGCTCGGTGCCCCGGCGGCGTTCGCGAGGCTCGTACAGCTCGCCGAGGTCGGCCCGGACGACACCGCGCTCGATGTGGGTGCCGGCACCGGCTACGGCACCGCCGTGCTGGCCCGGCTGGCCGCCCGGGTTACCGGGGTCGAAAGCGAGCCGGCCCTCGCCGCCGCAGCCCGCGCGCTGCTGGCCGACCTGGGCGTCGCCAATGCGGATATCTCTGAAGGTCCGCTCGAGGGAACTGGCCTGCCGAAAGACGCCTACGATGCCGTGGTGATGGAGGGCGCGGTGTCCGAGGTTCCGCAGTCGCTGTTCGCGCTCCTGAAGGAGGGCGGGCGCCTCGTGGCGCTGGTGCAGCAGAATGGCGCCAGCGTTGCCCATGTCTACGTAAGGTCAGGCGGCAGGATTGCGACTCGTGCCGAGTTCAACACCGCCTTGCCGCCGCTGGTTATGGCGCCGCGCGAGGTTATGTTCGAGTTCTGAGCTTGGCCGGATTGGCCGGGGTCGCGCTAACTGACTGGCCGGCCAGCACTGTTGCCCGGAATCACGTCTGCGGCAAAACAATCGTTAAAAAATGGCAACTCTTGTGAACCACTGTTGTCTGCCCCATCTGCGGCGGCATAAGGTCGGTGGCGTTTCGGAGAGAAAATTTATGAGTTACCTGGGGGCAGTGCGGGCGGGCGCCCTTGCCGTCGTATTCGGTTGTGTGCCGGCCCTTGCACACGCGGAAACGCTGAAAGAGGCGCTGGCCAGCGCTTACACGAACAACCCGACCATCATGTCGGCACTGCTGGACGTGAAGTCGACGGCCGAAGGCATCGCACTGGCGAAGTCCGGCAAGCTGCCGACGATCGGCGTGTCGGCCTCGTCCGGCGCCACCTGGACGGTTGGCGACGGACTTCCGAATGCCGGTTTTGACGTCAACTGGGGCCAGGTGAGCGCCAGCTACAACCAGACCCTGTTCGACAATTTCCAGACCGATGCGCAGATCGAGCAGGCCCGTGCCCTGACGGAGCTCAGCAAATACTCGCTCCGCAACCAGGAGCAGAACGTCCTGCTCTCGGTGGTGCAGGCCTATTATTCGGTGATCCGCGACACCCAGCTGGTGCAACTGCGCGCCGACAACATGAGCTTCTTCGATGCACAGGTGAGCTCGGCCGACGACCGGCTGCGGCTGGGCGAGGGCACCAAGATCGACGTGTCGCAGGCCAGCACGCGCCAGGCCGCTGCCGTCGCGTCCTACCAGGCGGCCATTGCCTCGCTGCAGACCAGCCAGGCCAGCTATGAGCGCTGGGTCGGCCACAAGCCGCGGAACCTCACGAGCGACTACAATTTTGGAAAGACGCTGCCGACCTCGATCGATTCGGCGATTTCCTCGGCCGAGGAACGCCATCCGGCCCTGCTGTCGGCCCGCGCCGCCATCCGCGTCGCGCAGGCCGGCTCCGATGCTGCGAGCGCTGCGTTCGGACCCAAGCTGAACATGATCGGCTCGATCTGCGCGATTGGCTGCTTCGGCGAAACGCCCGGCGCCTCGGCCTCGGTGAACTTCCAGCTCTCGATCCCGATCTACGCCGGTGGTGCGCTCGGCGCCTCGATCCGCCGGGCCAATATCGACCAGATCAAGTCGGAGGTCGATGCGCTGTCGGCCCGCGACCAGATCCGTGAGTCGGTGATCTCGGCCTGGTCGAGCCTGCAGAACTCCAGCGCCCAGATCGAATCGGCGCAGTCTGCGGTCTCGTCGGGCCAACTGGTCGTCGAAGGCACCGTGCAGGAGCGCGATGTGGGCCAGAAGACCACGCTCGACGTGCTCAACGCCCAGGCCGAGCTGACCTCGGCGCGCGAGGGCCTGATCCAGGCCCGCTCCTCGCGGATGATCGCGGCGTTCGCCCTGCTGGCGGCGTCCGGCCGGCTCTCTGCGGAGGACCTGCGGCTCGACGTGACCATCCATTCGGCCGATGGCTACATCGCCAAGGTCGAGGACGTCTGGCAGGAACTGCGCGCTCTCGACGAGTGATCGCCACCCCTTCCCTTGCACAGAAGCCCGGCAGCACGCGCGCCGGGCTGTGTCGTTTCTGGCAGCCTGAGCCCCTGCAAACGCGCGAAAACCCCGAAATCTCCTGGGGGAAGGCGTCAGCGAGACGGCGTCCCTGATTCACAAGGCGCCGTT
>CAMDAL010000275.1 GCA_945888565.1 Devosia equisanguinis
GGCGTTAAGGCAATCGGTCTGGCCGCAATCGCAGGTCCGGCCCGTGCCGCTGACCTTGACGTGGCCGAAGGTCGGCCCCAGCGTGCTCGCCCCCCGGTGCAGGTCGGACTCGACCCACAGGCCGAGGCTGGCCGTCTGGTCGAGCGCCACCACCGCAAAACTCTTCTCGGACTGGGCATAGCCGAACCAGCTCTCGGCCAGCGCCAGCAGGTTGGCCGGCTTCTCGAGCTTCACCGGCAACCCGGTCCGGTCGCCGAGCATCGCGGCAATGGGGATTTCGCGCTCGCCGAACACCGGGCTCGAATAGCTCCGCCCCGAGCGCGCATCCACCAGTCCCGGCACGCCGATGCCAATGCCCTTGACGCGGGCCCGATCGATGCCCGACTTGTCGAGGCAGTCGTTCAGCGCGTCCTCGATGAGATCGGTGATCACATCGACCGGCTGCCGCGCCATGCGGATCGGCAGTTGCGACGAGGCGACCAGTTCGCCGCGGAAATCGACCAGCGCGAGGGTCGTCATGCTCTCGGCGATCTTGATGCCCATCACATAGGCCGCATCCGGCACCAGCCCGAGCAGCACGCGCGGGCGGCCGCGCTGCGCCTCGCCGCCGACCTGGGTGTGGATGGCGTGGATCAGCCCCTCGTCGATCAGCGCCCCGGTGATCGCCGACACCGTGGTGCCGCTGAGCAGCGTGCGCTCGGAAATCTCGACGCGCGAGATCTGTCCATGGCACCGGATCGTCTCCAGCACATGGTACTTGTTGATCTCCCGCATCAGCAGCGGGTCAGCGATCTTGACGACCAAGCGGCCTTCTCCAACGGCAAACGTGAATTAGTACGGTGACTATATCAAATCACCGAACTGCACACGACCCCAGGACGCGAAAAACCACCTGAAACGGCACGATCATCCAGACATTTCAACATGATAGTTGCAAATCCCCTCCCGCACTTCGTTTCTGAGGTACGCTCCTCTTGCATCTTTATTACGGGATGCGTAGAAAGTAGCAAGTGGTGACAGCGGAAAGCTGCGCTGCGGGGGTCGTCAAGGCAGCCAGCCGGCGAACCCAAGCGAGGACAGGAGGAAACCATGAAGCGTATTGCGCTCGCCGCAATGCTGGGCCTTGCCGCCATTTTGCCGGCGCATGCCCAGACCGTCGTCAAGCATCTGCATATCACCTCGATCCCGGCCGAACTGGAGCTGATGAACCAGGCCGTTGCCGAGTTCGAGGCCGCCAACCCGGACATCAAGGTCGAGCTGCCGTTCCTCGAGAACGAGGCCTTCAAGGCCAAGCTCACCACCCTGCTGCAGTCGGTCGACGCGCCCGACGTGTTCCACTCGTGGGGCGGCGGCGTGTTCTACGAGCAGGCCGCGGCCGGCGTGCTGCGCCCGGTCGAGGGTGTCGTATCCGCCGAGGCCAATGAGTCCATCGGCACAGCTGGCGTCTCCGCCTTTACCGCCGCCGACGGCCATCAGTATGGTCTTGCCCGCGACGTGGGTGAAGTGGTGCTGTGGTACAACAAGGCCCTGTTCGAGCAGGCCGGTGTCGACCCCGCAAGCATGAACACCTGGGACGGCTTCCTCGCAGGCGTCCAGACCATCAAGGCCGCCGGCATCACGCCGCTCGCCATCGGCGCCAAGGACAAGTGGCCGGCTCACTTCTGGTGGTCCAAGCTGGTCGTCCGGCTTGCCGGCCAGGAGGGCTTCGAGGCTGCGGCCCGCGGCGAAGGCGACGGCTTTGCCGGCGAGGACTTCGTCAAGGCCGGTGACTACTTCCTGCAGCTGGCCGCACTCGAGCCCTGGCAGCCCGGCTTCGCCGCCGCCGCCTATGGCGACGCGTCCGGCTATTTCGGCGACGGCAAGGCCGCCATGCACCTGATGGGTGACTGGGACTACGGCGTCATGAAGGACAACTCTGCCTCCAAGCAGGGCATCCCTGACGACCAGCTCGGCATCCTGCCGTTCCCGACCATCGAGGGTGGCAAGGGCGACCCGACCGACACGCTGGGCGGCCTCTCTGGCTACCTGTTCAGCCGCAACGCCTCGGACGCCGCCGTCAAGTGGGTCGAGTTCTTCAACTCGGCCGAAGTGCAGGCGCGCTTCGCCAATGCAAACTTCTACATCCCGATCGCCAAGGGCGCCGCGGACGGCATGGTCAACCCCTTCAAGGTGCAGGTCGCCCAGAACATCGGCAACGCCCACTGGCATGCCCTGTTCTTTGACCAGGCGCTGGGTCCGAACGTTGGCGGCGTCGTCAACGACATCTCGGCCGAACTCGCCTCGAACGCCATGAGCGCCGAGGAAGCCGCCGAACTGATCAAGGAAGCCGTGGACGACTCCAACTAAGGCACGTTCGCCAGCCAGCGGGCGGAGGCCACCCTCCGCCCGCCGGTATCGATGGATTTAGCCGGCACCCCGCGTATTGCGTCGGGTCTGCCGGTGGGGCCGGCCACCACGCCGCCCCCGCAAGGAGGACGAGCAGATGGCGAGTGTTGCAGCCGGCACGGAAACCGCGCCCGGTATCGTTCCGCGCAAGCGGCGCTTCATGGAGCGGAGGAGCTGGATCGCCCTGCTGATCTTCCTGCCGCCTTCGCTGATCCTGTTCACGGTCTTCGTCGTGCTGCCGATGATCGATGCGGCGACGTTCTCGTTCTTCAACTGGAACGGCTACGGCCCGATCACCGATTTCGTCGGCTTCAAGAACTACGACGACGTGCTGACGCACCGCAATTTCGGCACCGCGGTCCGCAACAGCCTCATCGTCGTCGCCGTCTCGCTGCTGATCCAATTGCCGCTGGCCATGTGGTGCGCCATCGCGCTGTCCGAGCGCTCGGTGAACATCAACGTGCTCCGCACCATCTTCTTCCTGCCCTTCATGCTGGCCGAGGTCGCGGCGGGGCTGATCTGGAAGTTCGTCTATGACGGCAATTACGGCCTGCTGCCGATCATCGGCGACACCATCGGCGTCGAGATGCCGTTCGTGCTGGCCGACAAGTTCTGGGTCATTCCCGCCATCATGCTGGTGATCACCTGGAAATATTTCGGCTTCCACATGATGATCTTCATCGCCGGGCTGCAGTCGATCCCCAGCGAGGTGGTGGAGGCAGCGCGGCTCGACGGGGTGAAGAAGTGGCAGATCGTCCGCCACATCAAGATCCCGATGATCCGCTCGGCCATTGTCATCTCGGTGTTCTTCGCCATCACCGGCGCCCTGCAGCTGTTCGACATCATCATCCCGCTCACCAATGGCGGGCCCTCGCACACCAGCCACACCATCGTGACCTTCCTCTACCAGTTCGGCATCCTGCGCATGAAGCTGGGCTTCGGCGGCGCGGTGAGCGTGCTGCTCTTCATCGCCTGCGTCGTGGTGGCGCTGGCCTATCGCCGCGTTCTCTTCAGAGTGGAGCAGACCTGATGGCCACCGCCAAAAAGCGCCGCGCGCCCGTCTCGCCGCTGCAGTGGCTAACGCTGCTGGTCGTGGCCGCCTTCGTGCTCGTGCCGTTCTACACAACGGCCCTTGGCGGCTTCAAGGAGATCGGTGAGCTGCGGGTGAACCCGTTCGGCTTCCCGGCCAGTTGGGATCCGGTGCGCTTCGTCGAGATCCTCGGCGGGCCGCGCTACTTCTCGTCGCTATGGAACTCGTTCCTGATCGCCGCCGGCACCGTCGTGCTCTCGACGCTGGTCGCCTCAATGACCGCCTTCGCCCTCGCCCACATCAAGTTCTTCGGCAGCAAGTTCATCCTTGGCTACCTGATGCTGGGGCTGCTGTTCCCCGCCGCCACCGGGATCCTGCCGCTGTTCATCAAGATGCGCGACCTGGGCATGCTGGACAGCCAATGGGGCATAGTGCTGGTGCAGGTGGCGTTCAGCGTGTCGTTCTCGGTGCTGCTGTTCCACAACTTCTTCAAGGAGTTGCCCAAGGAGTTGATCGACGCCGCCCGCATGGACAATTGCGGCTATGTCCGCATCTACTGGTACGTGACGCTGCCGCTCTGCCTGCCGATCATCGCGACCGTTGGCGTGTTCAACTTCGTCGGCAGCTGGAACAGCTTCCTCCTGCCGTTGATCGTGCTCAACTCGGAGGCCAAGTACACCTGGCCGCTCGGCATCATGCAGTTCCAGGGCCAGTTCGGCTCCGACTGGCCGCGAATCCTGGCGTTCCTCACTCTGTCGATCATGCCGGCAATCGCCTTCTTCCTCCTCGCCCAGCGCTACGTCATCTCCGGCCTCACCGGCGGCGCCGTAAAGGGCTGAGCGGCAGCTCCCGCAAACCGGCAGCGGCTCGAACCTGTGCTCTCGATGGAAGATGCGCGTTCCCTTCCGCGTTCTTCCAGGGCTAACATTGGCCGGCATGGAGGGGGACATGGTCGGATATCTGGGCACGGCGCTGCGCCGGATCGGGGCAGCTCTTGCAGTGGCGCTGGCCCTGTCCCAACCCGCGCTCGCTGATGACGTGTTGCGCTTGCCGGACATCGGCAACATGGTGGACTTCCGTGGGCAGAACGGCGCGACCGGGATGTTCGAGGTCACCGGAGCGCTCGACGGGCGGATCTTTGGAACGGGAATCTACACCGACGACTCGGATGTCCCGACTGCGGCCGTCCATGCCGGGCTTGTCCGCGCGGGCGAGACGCGAAACCTGACGATCAGGATCCTCGCCGGCAAAGCCAGCTATCGGGGATCGTCGAGCCATGGGATCGTCTCCTACGATTTCGACCAATGGGTGGGCAGCTACATGTTCCTGGACGCCCCGGCCGTGGGGCAACCGGCGGCCGTGATGCCTGACCCGGGCAACCTGCGCGGGTTTCGAGGCCAGGTCGGGCAGATGCTGAGCTTCTCAGTCACCGGGGCGATCGGTGGATCCCTATATGGCGACGGCATCTACACCGACGATTCGCAGTTGGCGGCGGCGGCGGTGCATGCCGGGGTGCTCGGGCTGGGCGAACAGGGCACTGTCGCGGTGATCATCATGCCGGGGCAAGCGCACTATGCGGGCGCACGACGCAACAATGTCGCTTCAAACGAGTACGGGGCCTGGGATGGCAGTTTCCGGTTTGTCGGAACGCCGGACGCTCCCGCGGGCATACCACCCGACCCGGGCAACATGTCGGCCTATCGCGGCTTCAACGGCAAAGTCCTGCAGTTCCATGTGGTCGGCAATGCCGGCGGTTCCGTCTATGGCGACGGGATCTACACGGACGACACGCGCATCGCGGCAGCGGCCATCCACGCCGGCATCCTTCGGGAAGGCGAGGCCGGCGTGGTCCAGATCCAGGTTCTGCCCGGTCAGGACCAGTATGCCGGGACCGAACGAAACGGCGTCACGTCGCTGTCCTATGGGACGTGGTCCGGCAGCTACATGTTCGTGCAATAGCGGACAAGCCTACCGGGCGAGTCAAGACCGCTCGGGCTGCCGTCCTCGGCGGTTCGACGGATTCACAATGGGCGTCACGGACGCCCGGTGACCTCAGCCTGCCCGTCGAAGGCCGCAGTCGCGTGCCGTCGTGGAAAGTCGCGTCAACCCCGGCCCGACATCACCAACGATGCGCCGGGCTAGGCTTAGATCGCTGCGCTAGACCGTTTCACTCTGAGACTGACTCTGGGGATTGAACGAACCCGCTGACGCGGGACTGGCGTGTGCGTATGGCTGGGAT
>CAMDAL010000276.1 GCA_945888565.1 Devosia equisanguinis
CACCGCGAAGCGGGGGAGGGGGACCAGCCGCAGGCTGGTGGAGGGGGCGTCCTACGGGCGCCTCGTCAGCAACGCCTCGACTTCATCCCTCGTCGGGCAGCCCAGTCTTCCGCCGAAGCGGGTGCATTTGATCGCGGCGGCGGCTGAGGCGAAGGCGATGGTTTCGGACATCGGGGCGCCTTCGACCAGCTTCAGGGCGAAGGCGGCGTGGAAGACGTCGCCGGCGGCGAGGGTGTCGATGGCCTCGATGCGCGCGGCCGGGGTGTGGCGGATGGCGCCGGCATCGGACCACCAGCAGCCGTCGGCGCCGGCGGTGACGGCGACGAAACCGGCGGTGCCGAGGAGGGCGCGGGCGGCGGCTTCGGGTGTCGGTTCGCCGGTGATCAGCTTCGCGGCCGATTCCGAGGCGACGATGTGGGTGGCGAGCGGGACCAGGCGGTTGAGGATATCCACCGCGGCCATGTCGGCATCGAGGATGGCCGGGATGCCGGCGGCGCGGGCAGCTTCGAGCGCTAGGGCGGCGGCGCCGGGCCAGCGGACGTCGGTCATCACGGCCGCAAAGCCGGTGAGGTCGGGCGCGGTGGCGGGGGCGGCCATGAGGTCGGGGTCGTAGCGCGGCACGATCATGGTCGATCCGGTGCGGTCCATGAAGATCGACGAGAAGCCGGAGCGGCCGCCTGCAACGCGGCGGACGCGGGAGCAATCGACGCCTTCGCCGGAAATCTGCGCGATCAGGCGGTCGCCGATCCCGTCATCGCCGGCCGAGGCCCAGAGGGCGGCGCTGCCGCCGAGGCGGGCGATGCTGGCGGCCTGCGCGGCGGCCATGCCTTCGGCCACTTCCACCGCATCGAGCGGGACTACCTTGCCCGGACCATCCGGCAGGCGATCGAGCCGGAAGATGGTGTCCATGGTGAGGGCGCCGACGCAGAGGATGGGGCGCATGGCTCAGGCGCCGAGCAGCGCGTCGATGACGGCGTGGCCGTCGGGGCTGTTCCATACGGCCGGGCCCTGCAGCACGCCGAGTTCGCAGCCCTTTTCGTCGAGCAGAATCGTGGTGGGGAGGCCGACGGTGACCGCCTCCCGCTGCAGGCGCTGGAACGCCTCGAACGGTGCGGGATAGAGCGGGAGCGTCAGGTTTTCGTCGGCGAGGAATTTGCGCGCCTTCTCGATGCCGCTGTCGCCGACATCGAGGTTGATGGGGACGACGTCAAAGGGCTCGGCGCCGTATTTTTCGGCGAGGGCCTGCAGGTCGGGCATTTCCTCGCGGCAGGGGACGCACCAGCTGGCCCAGAAATTGACCAGCAGCTTGCGGCCGGCATAGTCGGCGATTCGTTTCGGGGCGCCCGAAGCGTCGGTGAAGGCGAGGTCGGCATAGCCGCGGCCGGTGCCGGTGCCATTGAGAGCGGCGAGCTGGCCAACGGCGGCGCTGTCGATCACCTGGGCCTTTACCGCCTGCGGCACGCACTGGCTGGCGGCGGCCGGCATGAAGTTGCCAACGACGAGGGTTGCCACTAGTGCTACGGCCGCGCTACCGAGCGCGATCACCGCTATCCGCCGGGGCTGCAGTCTGCTCTTGGGCGCATTCTCGGGTGCGGGGGAGTGATCGGTCATGTTTCTACCGTTGGAGCTGAGATGAGCAACCGCATGTGGGGCGGCCGTTTTGCGACCGGACCCGACGCCATCATGGAAGAGATCAACGCCTCCATCGGCTTCGACCAGCGCCTCTACAAGCAGGATATCGCCGGGTCTATCGCCCACGCCATGATGCTTGCGCAAGTGGGCATCCTGACCCAGGCCGACCGCGACGCGATCGTTACCGGCCTAAAGGCGGTGGAGCAGGAGATCGAGTCAAACGCGTTCACGTTCTCGCGTTCGCTCGAGGACATCCACATGAACGTCGAGAGCCGGCTCAAGGAGCTGATCGGCGATCCGGCCGGGCGGCTGCACACGGCGCGCTCGCGCAACGACCAGGTGGCGACGGACTTCAAGCTGTACGTGCGCGATGCGATCGACACGTTTCTTGCGCAGATCAAGGCGCTGCAGCTGGCGCTGGTGAAGCGGGCCGAAGAGGAAGTCTCGACCATCATGCCGGGCTTTACCCACCTGCAGAACGCGCAGCCGGTGACGCTGGGGCATCACCTCCTCGCCTATGTCGAGATGCTTGGCCGTGACTACGGCCGGTTCGAGGATGCCCGGCGGCGGCTGAACGAGAGCCCGCTCGGCTCGGCGGCGCTCGCCGGGACGCCTTATCCCATCGACCGCGACGCGACGGCAGCGGCGCTCGGCTTCGATCGGCCGACGGCCAACTCGCTCGATGCGGTATCGGACCGCGACTTCATCCTCGAGACACTGTCGGCGGCGACGCTGTGCGCGATGCATTTGAGCCGGTTCGCCGAGGAACTGGTGATCTGGTCGAGCGCGCAGTTCGGCTTCGTGAAGCTTTCCGACAAGTTCACCACCGGCTCGTCGATCATGCCGCAGAAGCGCAACCCCGATGCGGCGGAGCTGATCCGCGCCAAGGTGGGGCGCATCATGGGGGCGTTGACGTCGCTGATGATGGTGATGAAGGGCCTGCCGCTCGCCTATTCCAAGGACATGCAGGAAGACAAGGAAGTGGCGTTCGACGCCATGAGCTCACTGTCGCTGTCGCTGGCGGCGATGACCGGCATGGTGGAAGACCTGGTGCCGAACCGCGAGCGGATGCGGGCTTCGGCCAATGCCGGGTTCTCGACGGCGACCGACGTGGCCGACTGGCTGGTGCGGCAACTCAACATCCCGTTCCGCGAGGCGCACCACATCACCGGGCAGATCGTGGCATTGGCCGAGCAAAAGGGCATGAGCCTCGAGGGGCTGACCATCGAGGACTTCAAGTTCATCGACCACCGCATCGACAGCCGCATCCACAAGGTGCTGAGCGTCGAGGCCTCGGCGGCGGCGCGCAAGAGCTATGGCGGGACGGCGCCGGAGAATGTCGCGGTGCAGGCGGCGCGTTGGCGCACGGCGCTGACGGGGGTGGCAAGCGAGCCGGTGAAGGTGAAGCGCTCGGGCGGGCACGGGGATGGCGGGGCGACGGAGTAGGCCAATGGCCCGGCAGATGCGGCTTTCGGAGCGGCACGTTGCGTTGCTGCGGCGGGAGATGGCGGATCCGGGGCCGCAACTGGTCGAGGGGTTTCGGCCGGCGACCGACGAGGACTACGCGCAGATTGTCGCCGAGATGCTGGCAACGCGGCCGGAGGGGCCGTTCTGGCTGTTTGGCTACGGCTCGCTGATCTGGAAGCCGGAGACGGCGTTCGAGGTGGCGGAGCAGGCAGTGGCGCGGGGCTGGCACCGGCGGTTCTGCCTCGGCTGGGACTATCGCTATCGCGGCAGCAAGGACGCGCCGGGGATCATGCTGGCGCTCGATCGCGGCGGGCAGTGCCGCGGGATGATCTACCGCTTGCCGGAGGCCGGGCTCGAGGCCGAGTTGCACAAATTGATCCGGCGCGAGATGAGCATGGTGCCATCGGCGTTCCCGTGGCGGTTCATCGACGTGGTGGCGGTGGACGGGCCGCGGCGGGCGCTGACCTTTGCGATGAACCGCAACTCGGGGCGGTACATTGCCGGGCTGAGCGACGAGGCGCTGGCGGAGATCCTTGCCACCGCGGTGGGGTTTCGCGGCTCGATGGCGGAGTACCTGTTTTCGACCACCGCCAAGCTCGAGGAACTCGGCATCCACGACAAGAACCTGTGGCGGCTGCAGGACCTGGTGGCGGCGCGTATCGATGCGGCTTATCCGGCCGATAGAGAAGTCTGACTTCCGTTCGAGCCGCCGTTCCACTAAGTCTGCGGAGTAATTGAAACTTCCCCTTACCCGGCCTTTGGCCACCTTCTCCCGCAAGGGGAAAAAGGAAGAGGGGTGCGGGGGCGAATGTGGTGCACCATTTCGAGTATCGCGGCGACCGGCTGTTTGCCGAGGACGTCGATGTCACGGCGCTGGCGGGGAAGGTCGGGACGCCGTTCTATGTCTATTCGGCGGCGACGCTGCGGCGGCATGTGCGGGTGATGCGCGAGGCGTTCGGTGGCATCAACACGCTGATCGCCTATGCGATGAAGGCCAACTCCAACCAGGCGGTGCTGAAGCTGATCGCCAAGGAAGGCGCGGGCGCCGACGTGGTGTCGGGCGGCGAACTGGAGCGGGCGATCGCGGCGGGCATACCGCCTGAGAAGATCGTGTTCTCGGGGGTCGGCAAGACCTTCGCCGAGATGCGGCGGGCGCTGGAACTGGGCATCAAGTGCTTCAACCTCGAGAGCGAGCCGGAGCTCGAGCGGCTGAGCGACGTGGCGGTGTCGATGGGCGCGACGGCGCCGGTCTCGGTGCGGATCAACCCGGACGTCGATGCCGGCACGCACGCCAAGATTTCGACCGGCAAGGCGGAGAACAAGTTCGGCATTCCGTTTGCGCGGGCGCACGAGGTCTATGCACGCATTGCCGAGCTGCCGGGGGTGCGAGCCGTGGGCGTCGACATGCATATCGGCAGCCAGATCACCTCGATGCTGCCCTTCGACAACGCCTTCTGGCTGCTGGCGCAACTGGTCAACGACCTCAAGGCCGACGGGCACGACATCCGCCATGTCGATGTGGGCGGCGGGCTCGGCATCCCCTACCACCACGACCAGGAGGCGCCGCCCGATCCGCTCGCCTATGCCGAGGTGGTGAAGCGCCATGTCGGCAAGCTGGGCGTGTCGCTGATCCTCGAGCCGGGGCGGCTGATCGTCGGCAATGCCGGCATTCTCGTCACCCGCGTCGAGTATGTGAAGGAAGGCGGCAAGACCTTCGTGATCGTCGATGCGGCGATGAACGACCTGATCCGCCCGACGCTTTACGAGGCGCATCACGATATCCAGCCGGTGGTGCATTCCAACCTGCCGCAGATCACCGCCGATATCGTCGGGCCGGTATGCGAGACGGGCGACTACATCGCGCAGGACCGCAAGATCGAAGGCGTCAAGGAAGGGGACCTGCTGGCGGTGATGTCGGCAGGCGCCTATGGCGCGGTCATGGCCTCGACCTATAACAGCCGAGCGCTGGTGCCCGAAGTGCTGGTGGATGGCGACAAGTGGCACGTGATCCGGCCGCGCAAGAGCATCGAGGAGCTGATCGCGCTCGACAGCGTGCCGGACTGGCTGTGATGGAATGATTTACATCACCGTGGGGGACGGTGTATGGTTGGGGCAACGCTGGAGTTCCGGGAGTATCTGACGTTCGAGGCAGATGCCCGGGCCGAGATGGTAGCCTGGCGCGTGCCTTCTCCCGTGCGAGGGAGCCGGCACAGCTACAAGTACCGCTTTGCGTTGATCGTCGGCGATATCTGCGTGATGCGGTTCGACAACGAAGCCGGCAAGGGAGACCACCGTCATGTCGGAAGCCGAGAGTTCGCCTATGATTTCCGAGGACTGGAACGAGCTCGGGATGACTTTCTTGTCAGCGCAAGAGAGTGGCTCGCTGCGCACGCTGCTGATTGAGATCAAGCCAGCCGCCTCTGCCGCAAGCCTGGCGAGGCGGCCGGACCCGACGCCACGGATTTTCTTTCCGTCATATGAGCACTTCTACCGACTGCTGTCGCCGAACCGG